>JACQWC010000013.1 GCA_016209635.1 Candidatus Rokuibacteriota bacterium
CGCGAGACCCTCGAACGGCGGCGGGCTCACGGGCTCCGGCCCGGTCGCGCGCAGGGCGAGCGTGTAGCCCCCGGGGCCGAGACCGTAGGCCTCCACTGCCCGCGCCTCCGGGTCCACGATCCAGTAGTACGGCACGCCGTGGCGCGCGTAGAGCTGATGCTTCGTCGCGCGATCGGTCAGCGTGGAGGAAGGCGACATGATTTCGACAGCGAGCGTCGGCGCGCCTTCGATGCCTCGCGGGCCCAACACGCCCCGGCGGCTATTCTCGACGAACACGATGTCCGGCTGGACGACGGAACGGTCGCTCAGGATCACGTCCACCGGAGCGTAATAGATCTCTCCGAGCCCTCGCGCCTGCACATGGTGGAACAGGACATCGAACAGTCGCTGGCTGATCTTCTGGTGTGCCAGGCCCGGCGCGGGCGTCACAGACAGGTCCCCGTCGTGGATCTCGTACCGGCGTCCATCGTCGGGGAGCGCGGCATACTCACGGTAGGTCAGAAGCACTCGTGTCATCAACGACTCCGGGCCGACTGTACCGAGCGGGGGAGCGTCAGGTCAATGCCCAAACGAGGATACAGCACCGGAGCGAGCGAGATGGCGAGCGGAGAGCCCCGGCCGTGGACCCCGGCGAAGCGAAACGCTGATCGGCCGCCGGCTCAGCCCAGGATCTCGTCCACGGGAAAGGTTACATCCGGTAAGGCGGGCACCGTCACCCGGCCTCCGTGGCCCACCCGCTCCACCCGGCCGTAGCCGCCAGGCCCGGGCTCGCGGAAGACCTCCACGGCCTCCCCGGCTAGGTCCACCAGCCAGACCTCCGCGATCCCCGCCCGGGCGTAAAGAGGCACCTTCGCCCGGTCGGTCTCGAGCGAGGTCTCGGCCACCTCGATCAGCAGGAGCACGTCGGCCGGGCCGGGATGTCTCGGATAGAAGTCGGGCCGGAAGCGCAGGAGCGCGATGTCCGGCTGGGGTTCCGAGCGCATGCTCAGCCGGACAGGCCCCTGGACTCGCACGATCGCCCGCCCGGCGGCCCGCACCGCCAGCGTGTTGGTCAAACGGTCCACGCACTGCGCGTGCCGGTCTCCGATCGGCGCCATCTCGACGATCTCGCCCTCGAGCAGCTCCACCCGGTCGTCCTCGTGGAGGATCCCCGCCTCGGCCATGCGGTAATACTCCTCCACCGTGAACGCGCGCCTCACAAGCGAGATCGCCATCTTCATCCCTCTGTCCGTCACAGCCCGATTTTGGAGGGCCCCCCGGGCCCGTGTCAACGCCACGAGATGGATACACCCTGGGATCAGAACGGGAATGCCCGCCGGCGCCGATGGCGCCGCCACCCTTCAGCGGGCGAGCACGTACTGCAGGCGATAGATCGCGAGGCTCGAATCCGCGGTGGCGCCCTGGCGAGCAAGGACGTCCTCGCCCACGACGTCGCGACAGACCGCTTCGAGGCTTTCGGCGCCCGTGCCCTCGATCATGAGCACCCAGCGGGCCAGGTCGTCGGGCGGATCGCGCAACTTCTTCTCCTCGGTCTTCACCTGGGTTGTCGCCACGTCGGCTTCGCAGAGGTGCGCCGCCACCATCCCAGGTCGCTCTGCGATAGCGCGTAAGGCCGTGCTGGTGAGCCACGCGTGAAGCTCCCCGTCGCGTCCGGCACTGGGCCCGAAGTCGAGCGTGGCCAGCACTCCGCCCATGCCGAGGCCGAGACTCAGGCTCACCCGGCACGCGGTTCGCTTCGTGTTCCGGAACAGCGGGAGCGACTGACGCGTCCAGGGCGTCGGATCATTGAGACGGGCGATGTAGGCGCCTCCGCTCAACGTGTCGAGGGATTCCGCCTCGTAGAGGGTGAAGTACTTCGGGCTTCCGGACACGGCGACGTAGCGGCGACCGCGGAGGAAACCCGGCACGCCGACCCGCTCCGGGATGTGCTCCCGCGTATGCCAGTGGATGAACTCGTCGTCGCCACCAGGGGCGATGTCATTCCAGATCGCGAGCACGGCCGAGCCGAGGAGCGCCACGGGCGGCAGCGGTCTGCGCTACTCGTGGAGTTCCTGCTCGAGCCGGTCGATTCGCGCCTGGAGCGCCGCCACCTGGCCCTTCAACTCGGCGACTCCCCGTTCCAGCATCTCGCGCCGCCCTTGCTCGTCCGCCAAGAGCCCCTCGATCCGCCGGAGCGCCTGGACGATCGCCTGATACTCCTGCTCGAGCCGCTCGAGGCGCCGATAGATCTCGTCGAAGTGGCCGAGCGTCTCGCGGAATCTGGCATCGGCGCGCTCCTCCAGGACGTCGAATCGACGGTCCATCGCGGCGAACCGCTGGTCGACCGCCGCGAACTGGCGGCCCAGGAAGTCGACGACCTCTCGGTATTCGCTGTTCGTCATCGCCAGTATCCGCCGCGGCCAAAGATCGTCGGTTGAATGCCGAGGTTATGCGGACTGAAGTCGAACCGACCGACGAACCAGAGACGTCCTGACCCGGCGCGGCAAGTCAACGTCAGCGAACCATTCCGCTGGGTACAGGTAGTCCTCGCCGCTCTCATCTACAATCCGCAGGTCACCCTCTCGCGCCGCCTCTTCATCGCGAAGTACCCGATAGATCTTGTGCAGCTCCAACGATGCTGGATACGCGGAGTTCTCGATGCAGACGACAAACCTGAGAGGCGAACGATGACGTGGCTTGCGGCTTTTAGTCAGCATACCGCTTCCTTCAGCTTCCGCCAACGCCCCCTCCCGTACAGCCTGCGGAGCCGCTGGAGATCCCGGATACCCTTCCCTGCCGCGATCGTCTCGATCTGCGTGATTTCGCCGACGATCTCGAAGGGCATGGGCCGCCATTATGGCTCCGCGTCGAGCTTTGCGTTACAGCGGAACCATGCCGGACGTCGCCAACCGCTGGGATGCGGAAGCATTTAGTGCCCAATCTCTACTCCACCTCGCGGGTCGTGTTCAAGTGTGAAGAAAGAGATTCGCCCCCGACCGGCGTATGCCCCGGGCTCATCCCGGCGTGGCCACGATCTCATCGTGTTCGATGTCCCGATCGAGGACGACACCCTTGAGATCCTCGATTCGATACCGCCTCCGCGTCAAAAGCTCATAGCAGCGTCGCCACTGGTCCAGTCCATGGATCGCGACGAAGAGGGTCGGCCGCTCCTCTGACAGCAGCCGATCGCTCCCATCCAGAACATCTCCCTCTCCCCCTTTGACGTCGATCTTGACGAGCTGTGGGGGAGGGTGACCTTCCCGGTAGACGAAGTCATCGAGAGAGCCGACCGGGACGGTCAGCGTCGATGGGGTCGCCGCGGACACCACGCGCCCCGTCCGAGGGTCGCGCGAAGGGTCAAAGTCGGCCCGCCCGGTTCGGCGGCCCGCGGCGACCGGGTGCACGTGAGCGTTCGACACGCCGTTCAGCGCAAGATGCTTCCGCAAGTAGCCTAGATTCCGCTCCACGGGCTCGAACGCGTGGACCGTGCCCGCCGCGCCCACGAGCCGCGAGAAGAGCAGCGTGTAGAAGCCGACGTTCGCCCCGAGATCGAACACCGTCATGCCGGGACGCGCGTAGGCGACACAGAGCCGTTGCTTCTCGGCCTCGTAGCAGCCGAGCCAGCACCCGTGGGTCGCCGACCCCACGATCCACCGGGCCCCGCGCAGCGGCCCCTGAGCGATCGGGAGAACGGTTGCGGGTGGGATGAGCCGGAGGGGCGCCCGCAACGCCCGCCCGAGGACGGACTCGCGCCGGATCGCCGAGAGATCGATCACAGCTTCATCCCGCGCTGCTCCCACTTGGCCCGGAACGTGATCCAGAAGTTATGCCGGGTCAGCCACGGAGACGCTGCTCGAGGTGCTCGATCCGAGCCTGGAGCGCGATGACGTCGCGCTTGAGTGACTCGAGGCCTCGCTCCAGGATCTCGCGGCGCTGCTGCTCGTCGCCCAGCAGAGCTTCGATGCGCCGGAGCCCCTGGGTGATCATCTGGTTTTCGGCCTCCAACCGCTCCAGCCGCCGGTAGAGTTCGTCAAAATGCGCGAGGATCTCCCGGCGGAGGCTGGCGAGGTCGGTGGCGAGTCCCTCGACGCGTTGGTCGATCGTCGCGAAACGCTGGTCGATCGTCTCGAAACGCTGGTCGATCGCCTCGAAGCGGGGTCCCAGGAAGTCGATGAGCTGGCGGTACTGGTCGTCGGTCATCACCCGGCTCCGGCACGCCGACTCTACCTGGTGGCTTCGGTGGCCGTCAACGTGTCCAGAGGGATACGCCCGCGCCTGGTCAGCCCAGGATCTCGTCCACCCCGAGGGCGAGGTCCGGCAGGACGGCAGGCGCCACCCGCCCCCCGCGCCCCACGCGCTCGACCCCGCCGTAACCGCCGGGCCCGGGCTCGCGGAAGACCGCTATGGCCTCGCCGGATAGGTCCACCAGCCAGACCTCGGCGATCCCTGTCCGCGCGTAGAGAGGCACCTTCACCCCGCGGTCGGTCTCCAGCGAGGTCTCGGCCACCTCGATCAGAAGGAGCACGTCGGCCGGGCCGGGGTGACCGGAAGCATAGCGATCGGGACGGGGTCGAAGGAGGGCGACATCGGGCTGGGGTTCCGAACGCTCGCTCAGGCGGACCGGGTTCTGGACCCGGACGATGGCGCGACCCCTGACCCGCTCGTGCAGCAGGTCGTCGAGATCCGTGACGCACCTGGCATGCCGGCTTCCGATCGGCCTCATCTCGACGATCTCGCCCTCGAGCAGCTCCACGCGATCGTCCTCGCCGAGGATCCCCACCTGCGCCAGGCGGTGGTACTCCTCGACGGTGAACGCGCGCCGCGTCAGCGAGATCGCCGTCTCCGCCCTTCCGTCCGGCACAGCTCGATTCTGGACAGCAGCCCGGCCAGCGTCAATGCCGCGAGATGGATACGCCCTGGCAGCAGAACAGGAACACCCGCGGGATCGAAAGGGGGATCACTCTTCACCCTTGTCTGCGGTAAAGACCGGTAAGACGCCCAGAAATCGGGAGACGCGTGGTGATTCAGAGAGGCGTGGTCTTGCCGGCTGCGTGGTCACGGAGGGCCTTCTCGGCGAGGTCGTCAAGCCTGCCGGCCTGAACATCGCGCTCGAGCTGGCGATCCCAAGCCGCCCAGTCGTATTCCAGAAACCAAGCGCGAAACTGCGCGAGCTCGTCCGGAGAGAGCGCCTGGACCTCTTGCTCGATTTTCTCGACCTTGCCCATCGACCCTTCGACCAGTGGCTTAGTTTAGCATTCTGCCGTGCCGTGCCGCAAAACGGCCGGATTGCTTCCGATCGGGTTCATCTCGACGATCTCGCCCTCGAGCAGCTCCACGCGATCGTCCTCGCCGAGGATCCCCACCTGCGCCATGCGGTGGTACTCCTCCACGGTGAACGCGCGCCGCGTCGGCGAGATCGCCATCTTCGCCCTTCCGTCCGGCACAGCCCGATTCCGGATTTTCTCGACCTTGCCCATGCCCCTTCGACCAATGGCCTAGTTCAGCATTCCACCCTGTCGAACGGCGCGGCGAGCGGCGTGCGCAGCGCGCCCGCGCCGCTGCGAGGTTATGCGCTGCGTCGCGACGGTCGTCGTGTCTTGTGGCTTCGGATGACCCCGGCGAGAGCTCGCAGGGCGTCGTTTGCCTCCCGGGCTCCCGGGAAGACGGCAGCGACGTCCGCGTCGAGCGTCACGACGATGCTGCCCTTTGCGTGCCGACGGGCGTACTTGTTTGGTCGAGCTCGGCTGAAGTCGTATTCAGGAAGGACCTCGTCGACTCCGACCTGACGTGCGCTCACCTGCTTAGCTTTTGCTTTCCTCATACTCTCTTCGCTCATGGCGCGGGTCGTCGGTGATGCGGCCAAGCGGATCACCGAACACCGTAGAGGCTTCCTCAAACGTGACTCTGTGCTTCGCACGATTCGTCGCCGCCTTCGGACCGTACCACTCGAATCTCAGCGGACCAGGCAACTATCTGTGCTCAGCCGCCAGGCGGTGATACTCCTCCACGGTGAACGCGCGCCGTCGAGCTCGGCCCGTGGGTCGGCAACCAGCCGATGTCTGGTCACCGATCCTTCTTTGGCAGGCGATCGAAGATGTCGTACGCGGGGCGAGCCTGGCTCGGATCCCGGCGGTATTCGACCAGCCGTTGCTCGGCAAGCTCGATGTGACTCTCAGGGGCTGGAATCTCGCCCGGACTCTCGGCGATGCGGTCCCAGAGTGCCTGGAGATAGCGAATCTGCTCCACCTTTGAAAGTTCACTGAAGCCTGCGGGCTCCGAAATCTTCGGATGTTCCATGGCTTCACCCCGCGCCCAGCTTAACGCACGTCTCGCCGTCTGGCACTAAAGGAAGGCGGTGGTCGTCCGCCGTCACGGCCGCCCCAGCCACCTCCACCTCCGTTGGGCGGAAGCAGCGCTCAGGGAAGGCCGCCGCCGTCGCTTTAGAACTTCCGCCCGCGTCGCTCCCACCTGGCCCGGAAGGTGATCCAGAAGGACAGCGCGATCAGCCGGAGGTCGAGCCCGAAGCTCTGCCGCCTGATGTAGAGGAGGTCGTACTTGAACTTGAGCCGGCGCGGGATGTCGCGGTCCGCGTAGATCTGGGCGATGCCTGTGAGCCCGGGCCTCACCCGGTGCCGCGCCTCATAGCCGGGGATCTTGTCGATCGGCACCGCCTCGCCCGCGCTGTTGACCTCGATCTCCTCCGGGACCAGCGCCCGCGGCCCGACGAAGCTCATGTCGCCACGGAAGATGTTCCAGAGCTGTGGCAGCTCGTCCATCGCCGTCGCGCGGAGAACCCGGCCCACCCGCGTGATCCGCGCGTCGTCGCTCGCCGCCTGGAGCGGCCCGAACCTCCGGTCGGAGTCGGCGACCATCGAGCGGAACTTCCAGCTCCGGAAGCGCCGCCTGCCCTTCCCCACCCGCGCTTGCGCGTAGAACACCGGCCCCCGGTCGTCGAGCTTGATGGCCAGCGCGATGAGCGCCCAGAGCGGCGCCGAGCCGAGGAGGCCGAGCCCGGAGAGGAGCATGTCGAACGGGCGCTTCAACATGGGAGGACGAACGGCAACGCTGAGCGCCGCAGCGAGGGAGCTGAACAGGTCGTGATAAGCACGCACCTGCCGCGCCCGGTCGAACTCGAGCGCCGCCCTCCGGGCGTTGGCCCCGAGTCGCACCCGGAGGGCCGGGTCCTCGTAGAGCGTCAGGATCTTCAGCGCGAGATCCTGGGCGTCCCCGGGCACAGCGAGAAGACCGGTCTCGTACTGCCGGGTGATGGCGGCGACCTCCGACGGCTCCTCGACGGCGGCGACATACGGCCGGCCGGCGGCCAGGATCCCATAGACCTTGCTCGGCACGATGTAGCCGGCGAGGCCCTTCTTGAGCGAGACCACGAAGGCGTCGGCGCTCGCGAACGACTCGCCGAGGCTCTCCCGCGGCTGATACGGGAGGAAGCCGACGTTCCCGAGCTGGCGGCCCCGCACGCGGGCCTCGAGGGCCGGCCGCTTCACGCCATCTCCAACGATCGCGAGGACGATGCCCTGGTGGGCGTGGAGGAGATACGCAGCGTCGACGAGAGTGTCAAGGTCCTGGGAGAGCCCGACGTTCCCCGAGTGCATCACGACGAAGGCGTCCGCCAGCCCGTGAGCCTCCGAGAACGCGTTCAGCTTCGGCCCGGGGACGATCGCGGAACAGTCGGCCCAGTTGTGGATAACGGCGATCTTGGCGGGGTCGGCGCCCTTCCCCTCGACCAGCCGCAGGCGCATCGTCTCGCCCAGCACCACCACCCGATCGCCCGGCGCAGGAGGAGCCGGCTCACCCGATCGACCCTTGCACTCCGAAAATCCTCGAGGAGCGCCGCCACCTCGGGGAAGACGTCCTGGCAGAGGAAGACGAACCTGGCGCCAGCCCGCCGCGCTGAGAGGAGGGCGGCGAGGCCGATGATCGGGGGATCGGTGAGGGCGACGACGACATCGACTCGACCCACGCGCAAGGCCGCGAGACACGCCGACGCGAAGTACGTCAGATAGTTCGCGACCCGACCGGCGAAGCGGCGCGGCCGGAAGGTCGTCCCCCGCGCGCGGAGGATCCTGACGCCGTCGTGCCACTGGCACTCGACCGCCCGCCACCCGGGGCGGCGACCGCCGGCGAGCGGGAGGCCCGCCACCACGGTGACCTCGCACCCACGGTCCCTGACGAGATCCTCGGCGAGCTCGGTGAGGAGCTGGCCGGTCGAGCCTTCATCCGGCCAGTAGGAACGATTGAAGAAGCAGACTTTCACATCGGCGCCGCCCGCCACACTTCCAGTCCCTCCTTCTTGATGCGCCGGATCAACGCTCCGCCGTCACTCTCGAACTCCTCCGGTGTGAAACAGACCACTTCGAGCGCGGAGTTGAACTTCTGAGCCTCGTGAAAGATCTCGAACTGCTCGTCGTACTCGGCATCATGCGTCGGCGTCACCGGCTCGAAAACCACGGCCAGATCGATGTCGCTATGCTCGCTTGGCCGAGCCCACGCGTGAGACCCGAACAGAAAGGCCAGCTTGATCCGATGGCGCCGAACGGCGCCCTCGAGAAATTCTCTGGCGATCCTCAGTGCGTCATCTCGCGAGTAAGCCATCGGACCTTTTCCCGGGTGAACGCAACAAACTGCGTCGCTGTATCTGCTCCGACCTGTCGCGAAAGCTCCTGGATGTCTTCCTTATCGCGCGTTGAGGTAATACTGCGAGAGAAAATCGAGCTTCCTCTGATCGCCAGGGTCCAGTGCGGAAATCGCGTCCGTCATCTCCGCCAGACGTCGCAGGTTGTGGATGGGGGGAACTTCCCGGCCCTTGTAGGCCAGTAACGCTTTGAAGGCCTTCTCGAAGGCCTGCTGGCACATAAACACCGCGTAGATGTAGCGTGCGGTCTTCACCATAGCCGCGGCGGTTTCGAGGTCGTACTCGGCCCGCTCGATCCATAGAGCATGCGCGGGCCGACTCAAGATGGATCCGCCCTCACGGGCGCCCCAGCCACGGGAACCCGTCCGGGATCGCCCGCGACGGCGCGCCGTGGGGAAGGTTGGTGAGCTGGCCTGGACCCGCCAGGTCCCCGTGGTGGAGGATCAACCGCCGGTCGGGCGCGTGGGGGTCCTGGTAGCAGCAACTCGGCCAGGAACGAGCCGTCCTGCCCCGTGATCCCGGTGACCAGGGCCACTTGGGGCATCCCACCCTTCCGCACCACTGCCGGCCCGCGTACCGGCGCGCGCCTGCTATACTGAGTGCGATCGCGTTCGCCAGACGAGCGCGGCGCCAACCCGCCGGTGATGGAGGACTGCGAAGTCATGCCCGAGGACGCCACGATGGAGTACCAGGTGGTCTTCTCCAGGGACGCCGAGACCGGCCGTATCGTCGCCGAGATCCCGGCGCTCGACCTCGGCGACTTCGGTGCGGACGTGCCCGAGGCGCTAGAGCGGCTGCAGGCGGCCGTGACCTTCCATCTCGATTGCCTGCGCGAGGAGGGCAAGGCTATCCCCACGGAGGACGCGGCAGACGCGGGGCTCTACCTGCGCGTGAAGCTTCCTCCGCGTGCCGCTTAGGCCGCTTCGCGCCCGCGAGATCATCCGCAAGCTCGAGCGCGCCGGATTCACCCTCCGCCGGCAGACCGGCAGCCACGCCCGTTACGTCCACCCGAGCGGTCACGGTGTCACCGTCCCCGTCCACCCCGGCGACGTACCGGTCCCCGTCATCCGCTCCATCTTGCGCCAGGCCGGCCTGACCGAGGCCAACTGGGACGCGCTGTGATTGGCCGCATCAGCCCCAGCCCTGTACCTGCCCCGACCTGTCGCGAAAGCTCCTGGATGTCTTCCTTATATCGCGCGCGGTCCGCGTAGCTCTGACCGCGACCTCGAGAACCATCCAGGGCCAGCTCCAACTACCACCACGTCAGTCATACTGCCCGCGGCGTTCTGCCCCACATTTTCTGTCCGCTATCAGCATCAGTCTGCGTCACTCCCCGCCACCCTGTCACCTTGGCCTCCCACGCCGCGAAACCGTTCGCGCAAGATACCGACGATCCTCGTCGCGGCACGTCCATCGCCGTACGGGCTGACGGCCAGGGCCATGGCCCGGTAGGCGTCTCCGTCGGTCAGCAGGCGCTCCGCAGCCTGGACGATCGCGTCGATATCTGTTCCGACCAACTTCGCAACACCGGCCTCTATGCCCTCTGGTCGTTCGGTCTCTTCCCGGAGAACGAGCACCGGTTTACCGAGCACCGGCCCTTCTTCCTGCAGGCCGCCCGAGTCCGTAAGGACCATGTAGGATCGATGCAGCACGTGCACCAGCGTCGAGTAGGGTAAGGGGTCTACGAGAACGATCCTCGCCGTCTGGCCGAGGAGGTCGCGCACCACGCCGCTCACGTTCGGATTGGGATGGACCGGGTAGACCACGATGATGTCGGAGTTGCGCCGGACTAGCGTGCTTAGCGCGTAACAAATCTGTCGCAAGCTCTGCCCGAAGCTCTCGCGCCGATGCGCCGTCACGAGCAATATCCGAGACCCTCCGGCGCCCAGGCGCGCCAGGAGCTGTGCCGCTTCCGGCGAGGGTTGTTGAGCCAAGATCCACTGCAGCGCGTCGACCACCGGGTTACCAGTCACGAAGATGCTATCTACCGCCACGCCTTCGCGCCGCAGGGCGTCGGCGGCGCCGTCGGTCGGCGCGAAATGGAAGGTGGCAAGTGCGCCCAGGAGTCGCCGATTCATCTCCTCCGGAAACGGACGATAGCGAGAAGCGGTCCGCAGCCCCGCCTCGACGTGTCCAACAGGGACCCGCTTGTAGAAGGCAGCGAGACCAGCCGCCATCGCAGACGTGGTGTCGCCCTGAACAAGCACCACATGCGGGCCAAACTTCTCGATCACCTCACTCAGCCCGGTCACCGCCCGCGCCGTCAACCACGCCAGGCTCTGGTCATGCTCCATCAAGTCGAGGTCGACGTCTGGCCGAATCTCGAAGAGATCCAGCACCTGGTCAAGCATATCCCGGTGCTGCGCTGTGACGCAGACGAGCGACTGCACCTCAGCCGGGAAGATCTGCAGCTCCCGGACTACGGGGGCCATCTTGATCGCCTCTGGCCGCGTGCCGACGACTGATAGTACGCGGATCAAAACCGCGCGGTCTCCTGGATGTCGCGCCAGTTGGCGCGAAACCACTCCACCGTCTGTCCCAGGCCGGCCTTCAGGTCCGTGCGAGCCTCATAGCCGAGCACCGATCGCGCCTTGTCGATCGATGCCAGCAGGCGGTCCTTGTCGTCCCACTTGCGGCGCTCTATGTAGCGCACACCGGCCTTGTTGCCGGTCGCCTCGTTGATCCAGCTGGCCACGTCGATCACGCGCGTCTCGAGCCCCGAGGCCAGGTTGAAGGCCTCGCCGAGCGCCTCCTTCATGGCCCCTGCGCGCAGCAGGCCGTCGACGATGTCGCCGACGAACGTCCAGTCGCGCGTCTCCTCGCCGGTGCCCGTGATCGGCAGCGGCTCACCGCGCATTGCCCAGTAGATGAAGTTCGGGATGACGTTCCGGTAGCGCCCAGGGATCTCACCGGGCCCGAAGGAGTTGAAGAAGCGGGTCCGCACGGTCTGCACGCCGTAGAAGTTCCGGTAAAAGTTCGCGTAGAGCTCGCCGAGCATCTTGGTGATCTGGTACGGCGTGGCGAGGTCGATCGAGAGGAACTCTTCCCGCAGCGGCAGCGGCGACTTCCCGTAGACCGAGCAGCCCGACGACGCGTATACCATTCTCTCGACGCCGGTCAGGTGCGCGTACTGGAGCACCTTCAGCGTGCCGAGCCCGTTCACCATGAGGTCGTCCTCGGGGTGATCGATCGAGTTCTGGTTCGCGAAGAGCGCCGCCAGATGGAAGACGGTCGCCGGGCGGCCGGCGAACGCGCGCTTGAGATCGCGCTCGTCGAGCACGGAGGCCACGAGCAGCACTACGCGAGGATCCTGAGGCACCGTCCACCGCGCGGCGGATGACAGATCGTCCAGGATCGTGACCTCAGCGGCGCCAGCGTCGAGCAGGGCGCGCGACAGGTTGCCGCCGATGGCGCCCGCGCCACCCGTGACCAGCACGCGCGCACCCGCATAGTGTCGGAGATACGAGTCGCTCATGTTTCCTCCACCCCCTCATAACTTTCGCCCACGGTGCTCCCCGCGGCCCATGAACGTGATCCAGAACGAGAGTCCCACGAGCTTGACGTCCAGCCAAAAACTCTGCCGCCGGATGTAGAGGAGGTCGTAGCGCAACTTTCGCCGCGGCGGCGAGTCGTATTGCCCGTAGATCTGGGCCAGGCCCGTCAGCCCCGGCCGCGCACCGAACCGTTCCAGGTAACGCGGGATATCCTTCGCGAACTGCCGCACGAACTCCGGCCGCTCGGGTCGCGGTCCGACGAGGCTCATGTCGCCCTTGAAGATGCTGAGGAGCTGGGGCAGCTCATCGAGCGCCGTCGCGCGAAGGAGCCGGCCCACCCGGGTCACCCTCGGGTCCCTCGACGACGCCCACACAGCGCCCGTCAGCCGCTCCGCGTCCGAGACCATCGACCGGAACTTTTGAACGCGAAACGTGCCACCGCCCTGAGCGACGCGTGCCTGGCCGTAGAAGACCGGCCCGCCGTCCTCGAGCTTGATGGCGGCAGCCACGAGAACCCAGAGCGGGCTCGATAGCGCGAGGCCGGCGCAGGCCAGCAGCACGTCGAAGGCGCGCTTGGCGCGCGATACGGGCCGGGGCTCGAGGGACGGCACCACGGCCTGGACGGTGGCCACCGTCATCGCCCCGGCGTGTTCGCCACGCCGCGGAGCAGGCCCTCGTACCGATCGACGGCGCGCGACAGCGACAGCTCCGCCACCGCGAAGCGGCGCGCCTGCCGGCCGAGCGCCTCGGCCCACTGCCGGTCAGCCCGGAACTTCAGGACGGCAGCGGCGAGCGCCTCCGCGTCGCCCGGCGGAACACACAGGCCGGCGCCCGACTCCTCGATGAGCCGCGCCGCGTCCCCGTCACGGTGGAGCGCCGCGAGCACTGGACGCGCCGCGGCCATGATGCTGAGGATCTTCGACGGGACCACCGGCGTGCGCACGCTCGCGTGCAGCGTGGCCAGGCAGACGTCCGAGGCGTCGAGCACCAGCGGGTAGCGGGCCTTCGGCTGCATCGGCAGGAACCGGGCGTTGTCCAGTCTGAGGGCCCGCGCCTTCTCCTCGAGGCGCGCCTTCTCCACGCCGTCGCCCACGATCAGGAACACGACGTCCCGCTCAGCGCGCAGCCGCTGCGCGCAATCGAGCACCGTGTCGAGGTCCTGCGAATAGCCGATGACGCCCGCGAACGAGACAACGAAGTGCTCGGGTCGCAGGCCTAGCCCTGCCCGTAGGTCATTGATGCGTGACCCCGGCCGGATGGCGTCGGTGTCCACCCAGTTCGGGATGACCGTCACCCTCGTCGGCGGGACGCCCTTGCCGATAACGTGGTCGCGATTGCCCTCGGAGTGCACCGTGAGGTGGGCGGCGCGGCGATACACGAAACGCTCCATGCCCTCGGCGAGCCGGATGGCCCGCCGGCCGGTCAGCAGGCCCAGGTCAATCACGCTCTGCGGGAAGAGGTCCTGGACGTTTAGGACGAACGGGACGCCGCGCAGCCGGTGCAGCGCCCAGCCGGTCAGCCCGAGCGGCAGCGGCGGGGAATAGACGAGCGCTGCCGACGCCTTCGGCGCCGTCACGCCGGCCGAGAGGAGCGCGGCCGCCTCGCTGAACTGCCACACGGCGCGAAGGAGCGGAATGTTTTGCGGGAGGCGCGGGGTCGCGGTGCGGATCACCGTTATGCCATCGGTCCGCTCGCACACGCGCAGGCGGCCCCGGTACCGCTCCCCTCCCTCGTCCGCGTAGTAACCGGGGAAACCGGTCAGAACCGTCACACGATGCCCCCGGCCAGCGAGGGCGGTGCCCAGCTCGGCGAACAAGTGCGACGCAGACCCGTTGTCCGGGGGGAAGTACGCCGTCACCAGGAGGAGGTCCAGTGTCATCCTGGCGCCACCTCGACCGGCCGCCCCTCGCGCCGGGAGGTCTCGATCGCGAGCGTAGCCAGCGTCGTCGCCACGTAGGCGGCGAACGGCACGGGCGCGGGCCCGCCCCGCCGGACGGCGTCGAAGAACACCTGCATCTCTCGCCGGTGGCCACGGTCCACGGAGAGCCGCCGCAGGCGGCGCGTGCGCCCACCCCGCGTTACCGCCGCCCGCGAGAAATCGTCGATCACGCCGGCCGCGCCTCCGCGGAACACCTCGACGCGCTCCCGCGCAAAGGCCTTGTCGCCGCTCGCCGTGTACACGATGGAGGCGAGTGAGCCGTCAGCGAGCCGCAGCACGACGGCGAGGTCGTCAGCGCGCCCGGCGGCCGTCTCGGCCTGCACACGCACCACGCGAGCACCAGCGAGCGCCTGGACGAGGTCCACGAAATGGCAGACCTCGCCGAGGACCCGCCCCCCGCCCTCCACCGGATCCTGCGTCCAGTGGCCAGATGGGATCGCTCCAGCGTTGACGCGGCAGTGGATCACGGCCGACCCCGAGTCGGCCGGCATCTGCTGTCTCATCCACTCGGTGAAAGGCGAGAAGCGCCGGTTGAAGCCGACCATCACGATGGCGGCTCCGCTCGCGACGTGCGCGGCCTGCACCGCGGCGAGCTCGTCCGGCGTGAGCGCAAGCGGCTTCTCGACGAAGACGTGCTTGCCGGCCTCCAACGCCTGGATCGCCAGGGCCGCGTGGCTATCGTGCCGGGTGGTGATCAGGACCGCATCAACATCCTTGTCGGTGATGGCCTGGCGAGAATCGGTCGTGCACGACTCGAAGCCGAACCGGCGGGCGGCGTTCTCGGCGCTGACCCCGCGGGTCGCGGCAACCATGCGCCACCGGATGTCCCCGAGGCGCCTGATCACGGGGAGGAGCGTGCCGCGGGCGAACTGCCCCGGCCCGACGAGCGCGATCGACACCACGCGCCCCTGGCGTGGGCTGTCGGCCGCGGGGGCGACGACGACGTCGACGCGCCGATCGAGCGACGGCGTCCCCGGATAGGTCAGGACCACGCCGAGCGCCTGCTCATGGCGCCGGTCCGATATCAGCGCGTAGGCGTCCAGCGCACGCTCGATCGGGAACCGGTGCGTCACGAGCCGGTCGAGGTGAAGCTGACCTCGCTCACACAGGGCCAGGAACTCCTCGAGGTTCCGGCGTGCCGTCCAGCGCGCGAAGGCGTACGGGTAGTCGAGTCCCCGCTCGATGTACTCCGGGTCGAAGAGGCCGGGGCCCCAGGCGCGCGAGACGACCAGCTCGAGTTCCCTGTCAAAGAAAATCGCGCGCGGGACGTCGAGACCGACCGTGCCCGTCGCGACGATGCGCCCACGCTCCCGGCATGCCTCGGCCGCCAGGCGCAGGGGCTCGTCGCTGTCGGTCGCGGCCAAGATGATAGTGGCATCGACGCCGTGCCCGTCGGTGAAGGCCAGCACCGCCGCCCCAAGATTGTCACCGTCGCCGGCCACCACGACCTCGGCGCCGTGCTCACGCGCGAGCGCCGCCCGCATCTCGTCCGGGTCGCTGGCCAGCACGTGGGCGCCGGAGGCCCGGAGCACCTGCACCGCGAGTTGTCCCACGAGGCCGAGCCCGATCACGAGGATCCGGTCGCCGACGGTGACTTTCGCGAGCCGCACCGCGTGGAGCGCAGTCCCACCGAGCGCGCCGAAGGCCGCGGCGTCGAACGCGACCGCGTCGGGGATGCGTGCGCACAGCGCGGCCGGCACGGCCACCACCTCCGCGTGAGAGGCGAAACCGGCGCCCGCGCACGCCACCCGCTGCCCGGGGGCGAAGTCACTCACGTCGTCACCGCACTCGAGCACGGTGCCGCTGGATGAGTAACCCAGCGGCGTCGGCGCCTCCAGCCGTCCCATCGCCTGGCGATACGCCTCGAGCGGCCCTTCGGCCCGCGCCTTGTTGAGCACCTGCCGCACCAGGTCCGGCCGCGCCAGCGCCTTGCCCAGGAGGGACTTCCGCGCCATCTCGAGCATCGCCCGCTCGGTGCCGACGCTGACGACGGAGGCCGCGGTGGCGACCAGCACTTCGCCGCGCCGTGGAGCCGGCACCGGCACGTCGCGGACGGAGAGCTCGCCGGTCCGGTAGGACTGCACCACCTGCTTCACGCCGCCCCCACCCGCCACACCGAGGTGACCTCATCGTTGTCGCGCACCGCCACGCCGGTGGCAGCCAGTAGCCCACGGTCGCTCCGGCCCGATGCGAAGACGATGTTGGGGTACTGGAACAGCCGCCCTGGCCACCGGTCACGGCGCCACGCGAGCAGCTGCTGCCAGCCGTCGGCCTCCGAGCCGCCGTAGAGACGGGCGAGAGGCGAGGTGTTCCGTCGGCTCGGCTCCACCGCCGTTGAGAAGAACACGCGCCCACCCGCCTGGGCGCTCCAGAAGCAGGAGCCGCTGATGGGCGCAAGCCGCTGCAGGTCCCCCCGGCGATCGAGCCGGTAGATCCAGTTTTGTTCGGCGGGCGTGTCGGTCGCGAAGTAGAGCGCCTCCGGCGTCGGCTGCAGCGTCACCGCGCGCGCCTGCTGGCTTCCTTCCACGACGGTCTCGCACCGCCGCCAGTCCGGCGAGACCTTCCAGATTGCGCTCTCGCGGTCGTCGTCGCCGGTGAGCACCCAGAGACAGTCAGCGAACCCGTCGTAGACGACGCCGTGCACGTGCCGGACCACGCCGGCGGCAAACGTGTGCACGATGTCCCAGTGCTGGCCGCCGTCGCGCGATCCGTAGACGTGCACCGCCTCGCGATGCGGATTCGAGAAGTACTCGCCCCAGAAGACGTGGCCCTGGGGGGTGACGGCGAGCGCGAGTGGGCGCGTCCCCCGTGTCACCCGGTGGGTCACCTCGAAGCGCGCCCCGCCGGCCCGCAACACCACGATGGCGCCGGCCACGGCGGCGACCAGCGTGCCGTCCGGCAGCGTCGCCAGCGCGTGAAACCCGTCGCGGAACAGCCGCGCGGTCGGGCGCCAGCGCCCGGTCGCGCGCCGCCAGGGCCTAGCGTCGAACCGGCCGACGGGTGCCGGAGGCACGCCGGCCCCAGGGTCGAGACGGAAGAGGCGGTATCCCGACGACACGTACAACGCCCCGCCGTTCCACGCCAGCGCGCGCAGGCCACGCAGCCGCACGACCGGCTCCAGCCGGGGCAGGACGCTATCGCGTGACGAGACAGTGGCCAAGCGCGAGCGCATCCATGCGCGTACGCAGGAAGCACTCGATGGCCTCCTCGGGCGCGCACACGATCGGTTCGTTCTCGTTGAAGGACGTGTTGAGGACCACCGGCACGCCGGTGAGCCCGGCGAACTCCTTGATGAGCTGCCAGTACATTGGGTTGTCCTCTCGCCGAACGGTCTGCAGCCGCCCGCTGCCGTCCACGTGCGTCACGGCCGGGATCGTCGACCGCCGCTCCGGCCGGACGCCGTAGATCTTGACCATGAATGGCTCCGGGTATGTCTGGTCAAAGTACTCCCCCACCGACTCGAGGAGGATCGAGGGCGCGAACGGCCGGAACGGCTCCCGGTGCTTCACGCGGGCATTGAGCACGTCCTTCATCTCGGCGCGCCGCGGGTCGGCGACGATGCTGCGATTGCCGAGCGCGCGGGGCCCCCACTCCATCCGGCCCTGGAACCAGCCGACCACCTTGCCGTCCGCCACGGTCGCTGCCACGCGCCGCGCCAGGGACTCCTCGTCGAGCCGCTGGAAGGGAAGGCCGTGCCGGGCGAGCGCCCGCTCGACGGCGGCCGCGTCGTACGCCGGCCCCGTGTAGGAGCGCTCCAGCACGAAGCCGCGCGGTGCGCCGAGCACCTGATGAAGGATGTAGTAGCAGACGCCCATGGCCGTCCCCGCGTCGTTCGCCGCCGGCTGAACGAAGACGTCGCCGAAGTCCGTGGCGGACAGGATCTTACCGTTGAACGCGCTGTTGAGAGCCACGCCACCGGCCAGACAGATAGCACGCAGCCGGGTCTCGGCCGCCAGCCTCCGCACGAGTGCGAACTCCGCTTCCTCGAGGACGGCCTGGAGGGACGCCGCCACGTTCGCGTGATGCGCGGTCAGCTCGCCCCGGTACCCACGCGGCGGGCCCAGCGCCGCGACCAGCTTCGGCGAGTACATCGTGCCGACCTCGGGCTCGCCGTCGTCCCACGTGAGCGAGACCTCGCCCCGTTGGTGGAGGAAGTAGTCGAGGTCCAGCTCGAACGTCCCGTCCCGCGCGACGCGCAGGATGCGCCGGAAGAGGTCGAGGAAGACTGGCTCGCCCAGCGGGGCCAGCCCCATTACCTTGCCCTCGTCTCCGTACTTCGGGAACCCGAGCCACTGCGAGACCGCGGTGTAGAGGAACCCGAGCGAGTGCGGGAAGTTGATCTCGCCGTCCACCTTGATCTGGCCGTCGCGCCCTACGCCCCACATGGTGCTGACGAAGTCGCCCATGCCGTCCACCGAGAGCACGACCGCCTCGCTGAACGGCGAGACGAAGAAGGCGCTGGCCATGTGGGCCAGATGGTGCTCGACGTGATGGAACTCGGCCTTCAGGTCCGAAGGCGCCACCCGCACGGCCTCGCAGAACGTCGCCTTGAGGTCGCGCAACCGGACGGCCTGTGCGAGGCGGCTCTTCAGGAAGTCGAGCCGGGGACGGCCGGAGAGCGCGAACTTCGCCTTCTTCAAGAGATTCGCCGACGGGTCGCGCGAGATCCCCACGTGATCGAGGTCCGCGACGGTCATGCCCCCCTCGCGCAGGCAGAACTCGATCGAGCGCGTCGGGAAGCCCGCCCAGTACTTCACCCGGCGCAGGCGCTCCTCCTCGATCGCCGCCACGGGAACGCCGTCCCGTACCAGGCAGGCCGAGGAGCCGCCGTGGTAGGCGTTGATCCCGAGGATGTTCATCGCGCCGCGGCGGCCCCGACGCGCTCGACCATGGCGAGCATCTCCCTCACGGTCTCGAAGTGCTCGGGACGCGCCTTGCCCCTCGGGATGCGTCGCCCGGTCACGCGCTCCACCGCAAGGAGCAACTCTACCAGCGCGAACGAGTCGATGAGACCGGAGGACAGGAGGGGCGTGTCCTCCGCGAGCGGGAGCCCGGGATCCTTGATCAGCGTCGTCCTCAAGAAGGCGATGATCTGGCCCGCCCTAGCGTCCAAGCGATCCCTCGGTGTCCAGCTCCGGATGCTCCTGGAGGAATTTCCGCCGGTTCGTCGAACGTGCCGGCTTGCCAGCCGTGCTCTTGACCATCCAGCGCGGCGGGACGACCCAGACGACCCGCGGCGCGACTCCCAGGTGATTCGTCAACCGCCTTCGCACCTCCAGCTCGATCTCCCGCTTCCGAACCAGCCGGTCCGCGTGCTCGGCTTCGACGACCACCACGATGTCATGGGTGCCCAGGGACGGATTGCGCACACCGAACGCCACCGCCCTGCCGTCGTGGACGTCAGGGTGGCCGCACGCGACCTCTTCGATATCCTGGGGATGAAAATTCTCCCCGCCGACAATGATTACATCATCCTTCCGTCCAAGCACGTACAGGTTTCTGTCGAGGACGAACCCTAGGTCCCCGCTGTGGTACCAGCCTTCCCGCAGGGCCCGCCCTGTGAGGTCGGGACGGTTGAAGTACCCCTGGAACAGCGAGTCGCTCCGGATCAGGATCTCCCCCACTCGCCCGGGCGCCAGCTCCTCCCCGTCGTCGCGCACGATGCGGATCAGGTTGCCGGGCAGGCACTCGCCGGACGAGACGAGCGTCAGCGCGGCTGGCGGGTCCGCCGGAACCCGTGTGACGACGCCCTCGCGTCGGAGCGCTTCGCCGTCCACGGTCACCGCCGGCGGGCCCGCCGGCGCGCCCGGCCTAGAGTGGGTCACCGCAAACGTGTTCTCCGCCATCGCGTAGCAGGTGGCCAGCGCCTCGCGGCGGAAGCCGGACGGCTCGTAGGCCGCGACGAACTCGTCGAGACTCCGCTGGAGCACCGGCTCCGAGCAGTTGACCACGGCCCTGAGCGAGCGGAGGTCCAGCCCGGTCTTGTATTCCTCAGGGACGCGCCGCGCGAGGAACTGGAACGCGAAGTTCGGCAGCCAGCACAGCGTCGCGCGGTGGCGTGTAGCCAGCTCGAGGAGGCTCGATGGTTGCACGACCCAGTCGGTAGGTGACAGCAAGACCAGGCGCAGGTGGCACGCGAGCGAGAGGACGAGGCACGCGATGAGGCCCATGTCGTGATAGAGCGGGAGCCAGCTCACGATGCAGTCGTCCCGCCCGACCCCGAGCGCGTCCGAGAGATGACGGAGCTGCGCCAGCACCGACCGGTGCGAGAGCGAGACTCCCTTCTGGAGGCCGGTGGTCCCGGCCGAGTGCTGGATGAAGGCGATGTCGCCAGGACCGGCGGCGTGCGTCCGGGCTGGCTCCTCGCACGCCGACGGCTCTCGATCGGCGAAGACGACTGGGGCCAACTCACCGATCAGCCCAGAGAGGTGGGCAGGGAACTCCCGGTCGAGCACGACGGCGCGCGCCTGGAGGTTGCGCGACACTCCCGCGAGGCCGTCGCGGTACTTCGCCGGATCGGCCTTGAATGTCGGGTATGCGAGGATCGCCGGCACCTGACCGCCCAGGAGGGCGCCCACGAACGAGGCCAAGAGGGGGATCCCCTGCGGCAGAACGAGAATGACCCGATCGCCCGGCCCGAGTCCCCCAGCCTCCAGCCGCGCCCGGTAACGCTGCGCCAGGGCGAGGAACTCGCCCCAGGTCAGCGTCTCCTCCTCGGGTGACCGCTCCGGCGACCACATCGTGACGAAGCGACGCGCCGCGGGCGCTGCGAGCAACGCCTCGACGAGCGTCGTGCACCCCTGCGGGATCATCCTCAGAACTGGAAGTACACGAACACCGACGACTGGTGGCTCCAGATGATGACCGCGATGACGAGCGCGCCGTAGTATGCCGGCCGTAGGACGGTCACGAGCCCATCGACGCGGCGCGACGTCGCGAGCCGCGCGGCGATCCCGCGGCTCCAGCCGTACGCAAAGTACAGAGCCGCCACCAGCGCCACGAGGATGTAGAAGTTCGGCCGGAGCGAGAACGTCGCGTAACTCCACGGCGCCAGCAGGGCGCGCGTCAGCGCCCAGGCCTGGGCGAGATCGGCCGACCTGAACAGGAGCCATCCGTACGACACGAGCAAGAACGTCGACACCCACGCGACGCTCTGCCACGCCGCGCGGAGCGCCGCCGGCGCGCCGCGTCCCGGCAGCCACGGCTGGACGGCGCGGTGGGCGACCTGCAGGAGCCCGTGATACAGCCCCCAGGCGACGAAGGTCCAGCCGACCCCGTGCCACATCCCGAATACCAGCATCGAGACGATCACGGCGAGATAGCGTCCCGGAGCATGCGGCAGGGCCGTGGCCAAGGGAAAGAACAGGTAGTCACGAATCCACCGCGACAGCGACATATGCCAGCGGCTCCAGAACGCCGCCGGTGAGTCGGCGAGGTAGGGGTGGTCGAAGTTCTCGGGCAGCCGGATGCCGAGCAGCCGCGCCGATCCGATCGCCACGTTGGAGTAGCCGGCGAAGTCGAAATAGAGCTGCAGCCCGAAGCCGATCGCCAGGAACCACGCGTCGATGCCGCTCCAGCCGCTGGCGAGACGATCGAACCCGAACGTCACGCCCTCCCCGACCTGGATCCCGGTCGCGAGCGTGTCGGCCACGACCATCTTCATGAAGAGGCCGGTCAGGATCTGGCGCGCGCCGACGGCCAGATCGTCCCACGAGGGACGGCCGAGCGACCGAAGCTGCGGCACGATCCCGTGGACCCGTGTGATCGGACCGGCGAGCACCGTCGGCCAGAAAGCCATGTAGACCGCGAACTCGAGCAGCGTCGGCCGCGTGTCGTCCTCTCGGTACGTATCGATGAGATGGCTGAGTCCCTGGAAGGTGAAGAACGAGAGACCCACGGGGAGGGCGATCCGCTCCGACCAGACGCCGCCGTACTTGAAGGCGCCCAGCAGCGCCACGTTCAAGGCGATGCCGCAGGCGAGGCTCCAGGCCGCCGGCCATCGCCGGATGACGATGGCCGCGCCGTGGTTGAGCAGGGTGCTCGCCAGGAGGAGCAGCGGAAGCCACACCCCCCAGGTGGCGTAGAAGAGGTAACTCAGAGCGAGCACCCCGAGCAGTCGTCGCCGCACCACGCCGGGCGCCGCGGCGACGGCGCACGCGACCGGCAGGAAGATCCAGTAGGACAGCGACTGGAACGTCATCGCGCCCGCCCCAGCAATGGCTCGAGTCGCGGCCAGACGTCGGCCGCGAGGCGCTCGGCGAGCACGCGATGAGCGGCACCGGTGAAATGCGCGAAGTCCGGCTGGCCACCAATGCCGGAGGCATCGGTCTCCGGATAGTTCGTCCAGAGCGGCCCGGGGATGAGGCCCGTGTAGTCGAGGTACAGCGCCTCGTAGCGGCGGCAGAGGTCGGCCAGATCGCGCCGGAAGCGCGCCACGTCCTCCTCGACGTACGAGTTCGGCTCGAGCGGACGGATCGGCGCGATGTAGAGCACCGCGGCGACCCTCTGCTCACGCAGGAGCCGCAGGCTCGCCGCGATGAGCTCGAGATTGGCGGCGTACATGGCCGGCGCGATCGGACGGCGCGTGGTCGTCCTGAACCCGAGCAGCGCGTTCCGCGTCGCGGTGTAGCGCAGGCTCAGGGCCGCGTGGAGGTCGCGCCGGGCCGCGAACAGCGGCAGCGCGCGCTCCGCCCATCCCTGAAGATGCTCTTCGATCGCTGCCATGGGCCGTTCCCGCCCCGCACGCGCGTCGGCCGACGGACCCGCCGCCGACGGCTGCACGGCCTCGAGCGCCCGCACGTCGGCCATGGCACGCGCGGCTGCGGCGAGCCGCGGCTCGGCGCTCACGACGCGCGCGATGGCGTCGCGCGCGTCGGCGTTACCCATGAGCCGGACGAGATCGGGCCGCGCCTCCACCCACCGCAGGCCGTCCAGCACGATCCCGACGATCACCGCGTCGGGCCCCTGAGACGGATTCGCCGTCGCCGCGACCAGCTTGATCAGCAGCTCCGACATGGTGAGGTTCGCGTCCGACGCCATCCGGATGGCGAACGGCTCGTCGCGGTCGCCGCCGTTCAGCGCCGACGCCAGCCAGGCCGCGACGATCCGATCACCGGGCCGCATGTCCATGATCGCCATCGTCTGCGAGTTGCCGATGAAGAGGACCGTCGCCCGGCCCGGAGCTCTCGCGGGAAGATCGCGCAGAACCCTCGCCACGAGAGGATCGGGACGGCCCTGCACTCCGGCTCGCGGCGTGAGGCGCCCTACCTCCCCCGCCGTCCCGAAGGTCAGGCGCGGGTCCTGCGCCGCCGCGAGCGGGTCGGTCGGCCGGCTCCGCGATACCCCCGCGTTCACCAGGAGCACGATCGCCACCGCCGTGATCGGCGTCACGCCGCGGCGGAGTGCGTGGCGGATCGGCCCGCTCACCGCTGCTGTCCGGCCCGCCGCATCTCCTCCACCTTGACCTTCACAAGGAACGGATACCAGAACGCGTGGAGCACGCAGTAGATCAGCCCGGGCCTGCCGTCGAGGAATCCGAGTCGAAAGAAGTATCGGTACGCGAATTCGATGCAAGGCGCGAGCAGCGACGGCACCGCAGCCAGCACGTTCCGCCGCAGCCAGACGGCCCGTCGCCGCTCGAGGATCGCCGTGCCGGGTCTGCTCTGATTCAGGAGTCCACCTTGTGTGTCCGTACCCTTCAACAACTCGCCCGCGGCTAGGTTCGAGATTCGATTGTGTTTGTCGATCCAGAAGCCGAGGTCTTTCTGATCCAAGTGGAGCATGTGGCGTCGCAGATATCGCGCCTTGCCAGCAAGCTCGAAGTACTCGCGGTCGCCGGCGTGATGGACCCGGACCCGGTCGCGCCTCACCAGCCGCAGCACCCAGGTCGGGTTGTAACCACCGTACTTCAGCCAGCGGCCCACAAAGATCATGCGGCGATCGATATAGAATCCGGACACTTCCTCCCGGAGGCCGCGAAGCGTCCGTGTGATCTCTTCTTGGAGCTCCACCGTGAGTCGTTCGTCCGCGTCGAGGAAAAGCACCCAGTCGTGGCGGATCGGCAGAGTGGCAAGGGCCCAGTTGCGCTGCGCCGCCCAGTTCTCCCACGCATGTTGCACGACAGTTGCCCCGAGCGACCTCGCGATCTCCACCGTGCCGTCAATGCTGTACGAGTCGACGACGAACACCTGATCGGCCCACCCGAGCACACTCCGAAGCGCGTGCGGCAGGTTGATCTCCTCGTTGTACGAGAGAATGATCACAGTGACGGGCGTACGCTGTTGTGTCATCGTGGCTCCGCAGGCATCGGGACATGCGGAATCGGTTCCACAGCGCGGCAGGGTCCGGCCCGGGTTATCATCCTGGAGGCATCGTCCGTCTGGCCGTGTAGCCCACATCCCCGTAGAGCAACCGCTTCACCGGCCTGAACTCGCGAAGGATGTAGAGCGCCTCGTGCAACGGATCGGCGAGCGCCGAATCGTAGACGAGCCTCGTGCCGATGCGGCTGCGGAACATCCTCCTCGTGAACTCACTGAGCAGGGACCGTTCCAGCGTGAACCGATGAGAGAAGAACTTCGACGGTGGCTCGTTCAAGCGAACCCCGGCCAGCGAGTCGGCAAAGAGCCCCACCCGCCGGGCGACGACGAAGTGTCGTACGGTCCACGGATCGATCCCCATGATCTCGGCGCAGGCTCGCGACCCGGAGCCGATGTCCGTCGCAGCGACGAGCAGATTCATGGCCACCGCCTTGCCGGCCATCGGGCCGCTCTCGTCGAGAAAGTATGTTCCGTCGAACAGCGCCAAGCGTGGACGGAGGAGCATGTTCACGGCAACGATGGTATGCGCGAAGTCCGGATGGTACCGGAGACGCATCGGGCTCGGGATGCATCCGAACTGGTTCTTGAAGCCGAGACTCAGTCCGGTCATCGCGTGAACCTTGGGCACGGGCATCGTGATGAAAAAATCGGTCTCTTCGATGAGCAAGCGCGGCAACTCGACCGTGACCTCTCGCCCGTCGACCTCTTGCCGACAGATCACGGCGGGAAGCTTCGTGAGATTCTCGACGTGGATCCCGTAGCGCGTCATGAGGTCGTACAGCCCGTGGGCTGCGAACGCTTCTTCAGCTTTGTACGAGTGGTACCCTCCATCCGACTCGCCGATCGTGATGTCGACGCCATAATCCCTCAGCGCCAGCACGGCCGCCTCGATGAACGCCGGCGTTGTCGTCACTCCCGGTGTCGGGTCCGGCCACGTCAAATTCGGTTTGATGAAAATCGACCGCTTGCCTCTCAGCAGGTCGCGTATCCCGAGCCACTCGAGGGCCGTCCGTATCCGCTCGACCAGTGTCTGCTGCGTGAGGTGCCCGATCCAGACAGCTGGCGGTGTCACCGCTTCGGCGCCTGCATCCGCGTGAAGGAGGTCTCTCGCGGACGCCGCCCGAAGAGGAGCCGACCGCCTGGCCCGAGCTTTCTCGTAGTACTTGGCGCTGATGAGGAACGGGTACCAGAAATGCATCAGCACCGCGTACGCCAGGCCCGGAGCGCCATCGAGAAAACCCAGTTGAATAATGTAGCGAAGGACAAAAAGAAGGACGGGGCGGACGAACATCGGGACCCGATGCCAGATCGCCTCCCGCAACCAGCGTGAGCGCTTCAGCTCCACGTACTCCGACGCCGTTGCGCTGGCCAGCCGCCTCTTCCCAGCGCCGGTGAGGAGCTCTTCCACCTCCCATTCCGCCATCATGTTGGCCTTGGTGATCCAGGCCGTCAATCCACGCTTGTTCTCGTGAATCATGTCGTGCCGGAGCGTTTGGACCTTTCCACGGATCGCGAGATACTCGCGGCCCCCGGCGTCGATGACTCGTGCGAGGTGCTTGCGGAACAGCCGAACCTCGGGCATCGGATAGTTCGCGCCGAATCGGAGCCAGCGACCGAGGAAGTAGAACCGACGTTTGATGTAGAACCCGTCGACTCCCTCCGGGTGACGATCGAACAGCTCGCGAATTTCCTCCAGCAACTCCGGCGTGAGGCGCTCGTCCGCGTCGAGATGCAGGACCCAGTCGTGACGGATCGCCAGGTTGTCGAGCCCCCAGTTCCGCTGAGCGGCGAAGTTCTCGAACTGGTGGAGATGGACGTTCGACGTGTACTGCCGGGCGATCTCCTGGGTCCTATCGGTGCTGAATGAGTCGACGACAAACACTTCGTCCGCGAAGCCGGCCACACTCTCCAGACACGGACCGATGTCGCGTTCCGAGTTGTAGCTCAGGACGAGCGCCGACAGGGGCACAGTGCCCATCAGGTCGTGCTTCGCTGCAGCGACTCGGCACGTGTCCGCGTCCAGTGAACGAGGACCCGTGTCTCATCGCCCGCCCGCTGCTCCTTGCGGGCCGTGTAGATCACGTACGGCAGCCCCGGGCGGGGCTCGACCTCCAGCACTTCGAAGCCGAGACGAGTGAGCAGCTGTCTCATTTCGACCTCTGAGAACGTGACCCCGACAAGGGTGCCGCCCTGCTCGCGGCGGTCCGCTCGTCCGGTGGCCCACACTTCGAACCGCACGATCCCCGCTGCCTTGAGAACCCGTGCGGCCTCGGCGAGGTAGGTCAGCACGAATCGCTTCTCCGGCAGGTGTCGGAAGACGGCGATCGAGTAGCAGAGGTCGAAGTGCCCGGCAGGATACGCGGAGAGCGCCCCGTCGCATACGCGAAGCTGAACGTTTGTCAGCCCCTCCAACCGCTCCTTCCCCTGCTGCACCATCTCGGCCGAGATATCCACGCCATGTACCTCGGCCGTGCGGCGAGACATCGGCTTGACGAGCCGCCCGATCCCACACCCGATCTCGAGCGCCCGCGCTCCGGGCTCGACGACGAGTTCCTTGAGGACGACATCCCGCACGTCCGCTTCCCCGGCGGCGTCGAACTCTTCCTCGGTCTTCCACGCGTCCCAGTAGATATACCAGCGGGCATTCCGCCGCGCGCGCGCATCCCAGTCCCTCGCCATATCGCCCGTGCCCACGCTCACCCCGTCCGGCGAGATCTCGAGGTTGTAGACCAGCCGTCCCAGCGGAGGAATCAGGGAGCATGCGAGAAGCAGGCTCCGTTTGAGAGCCTCCTTCACCAGGGCAGCCTTCCTCACGTAGATCCACTTCCGGGCCAGCACCCGTAGGACGGTCACACCACCCCGCTTCCCTTTTGACCTATGACACCGAGCGTGGGACTGAGAATCGGGTGGCGCAGCCACGGCGCCCGGGCCCAGAAAAAGCGGAGCTGTGGCCCAAGTCCGCCAGCGGACAACGCGGCGCGCAGCACATGATGCCGGAGCCGGCCGTCGTTCCGGTCTCCCGACGTCATAAGCAGGAATCGCAAGAGCACTGCCGGGTTGGCGAAGTTCGGCTCGATCCCCAGGTAGATCCCGGCGGGAGCGAGTACGCGCGAAATCTCCGCGGCGGCGCGTTCAAGCGGGCGGAAGCGGAACAGCACGCCGCTGCCCCAGACGACATCGAATGCCCCGGCCGCGAAAGGCAATTCGAACGCGTCGCCGACGACGAAACGAACCGGGGCTGGCTGCCCACGAGACATCGCCGGCCCGAGCCGGGCCGCGATCAGATCGAGGTTCACGTACAGTCGCGGAGCGGTCGCCGCGCACACCATCCGACCGTGCAGACACTCGCCGGCGCCGAGGTCGAGGACTCGCTTGCCGTCGAAGTAGCGATGGTACTCCCCGAGAAACGAACGGTAGTAGGCGTCGAGGTAGCCGAAGCGGCCGTCAGAAATCGTCCGGGACTCCGAGTAGTACTGGCGCTCCGCTCCGTGGTCGAACGCAGTGGACGAGAGGCGTCTCACGCCCGACTCCAGCGCGCGAGCGCCCCGGCGACGGTCTCGGCCTCCTCGTCCGTCATCTCGGGGTAGAGAGGCAACGAGAGGACCGTACCCGCCGCCGCCTCGCTCGCCGGGAGCGTCCCGGGGCCGTAGCCGAGGTCCCGATACGCCTCCTGCAGATGGACGGGCAACGGGTAATGGATCAACGTTGAGATCCCCTGGTCGGCTAGGAAGTCCCGGAGCTCGTCACGGCGGTCGGTCCGCACCACGAATAGGTGGTAGGCGGGCTCCGCGCTGGCCGGTGCCGCCGGCACCCAGGTTCCTCCGCCAAGTGCGTCAACGTAGCGCTTGGCGAGCTCCCGCCGACGCACGTTCCACGCGTCGAGGTGCCGAAGCTTGACGCGAAGCACCGCCGCCTGAATCTCGTCCAGCCGGCTGTTGGAGCCCCTGACCACGCTGACATAGCGTTCCCGCCAGCCGTATTGCCGCAAGAGCCGTGCCTGCTCGGCCAGCACTGGATCGTCTGTCGTGATGACGCCCCCGTCACCAAGTGCCCCGAGGTTTTTCGTCGGGTAAAAGCTGAAGCATCCCAGATCACCCAGGACGCCCACGCGACGCCCACCGTAACGGGCCCCGTGCGCCTGCGCACAGTCCTCCACCACCCGCAGACCGTGCCGCATCGCCACTGACAGAACGGACGACATGTCGGCCGGCGTGCCATAAAGATGCACCGGAAGAACCACCTTCGTCCGGGGGGAAATCGCCCTTTCCACGAGCGCGGGATCGATCGTGCAGGTCGCCGGGTCCACATCCACCAACACTGGGCGAGCCCCGCTCAGCTCCACAGCCGCCACCGTCGCCACGGCCGTGTGAGACACCGTAACGACTTCGTCTCCCGGCCTCACCCCGCAGGCCCGCAGTGCGAGGTGCAGCGCCTCGGTCCCGGACCCGACTCCGACCGCGAACCTTGCCCCCACGTAGCGGGCGAACTCCTCCTCGAACGCGGCGACCTCCGGGCCGATCACGAACACGCCCCGCCGGACGACACCGGAGATGGCGGCCTCGATCTCATGGGCAAGGCGTCGGTGCTGGCGAGTGAGATCGAGAAACGGCACGCTTCGGATCTCAGCGGTAGTGATCGATGTGCCTCTGGAAATACTCGAGCGTTCGGCGCAACCCCTCACGCAAAGGGACTGTCGGGACCCAACCGAGTTGCTCCCGGATCTTCCGATAGTCGGAGTAGTAGTCGCCGATGTCGATCACCTTTCGCTCCGGTGGAAACGGAACCTGATGGAACTCGCCGCGGCCATTCACCTCGACCAGCAGCTCGGCGAGATCACGGAGACTGATGAACTCCTCACTCCCGAGATTGAAGACGTGGCCGTACATGTCGTCACAGATGCCTGCCAGCAGCAGCGCGGTGACGACGTCGTCGACGTAGTTGAAGTCCCGCAGCTGGGTGCCATTGCCGAACACCTCGATGGGCCGTCCCTCGAGTATCTGGAAAATCCACCAGCCGAGGAACGTCTGCCGCGCGTCCTTGATGCGCATCCGGGGACCGTACGTGTTGGTGAGCCGGAGCGCGCACGACCGGAGGCCATAGACGTTGTTGTAGACGATGTGGTACCGCTCGCCGGCCATCTTGTTGATCCCGTTCACGTCTGTCGGGTGCAGGAGATGGCGCTCATCGACTGGCAAGTAGTCGGGCACGCCGTAGATCTGCCGCGTACTGGCGAACACGATCCTGATGCCGGGGTTGATCTTCCGGCACACCTCGAGGATCGAGAGCTGGCTGCGGCAGTTGATGTCCAGGTCCGTGAAGGGATCGCGCATCGAATCCAGGTGACTCGTCTGTCCGGCCAGGTTGAAGAGGTAGTCCTGTCCGGCCACCAGATACCGCATCGAGTACTCGTCACGGACGTCGGCGACGTTGACCCGCACCCGCGACTCCACCCCCTCGAGGTTGAACAGGTTGCCCCCGTACTCGGGGATGAGGGAGTCGACCAAGAGCACCTCGGCCCCGAGCTCAAGGAGCTGCCGCGCGAGGTTGGAGCCGATGAAGCCGAGACCTCCCGTGATCATCACCCGCCGGTGACGATACGCGTCTTGGTCGAGAGCCGACATCGAGAGCATCGACATCGAGAACATCATGTTACAGCCCCGGGTTGGCAGTCACACCATTTTCCTGTGCTGTCCTTCCCGAACGCGGCCGATCATTCCGTCATCACTCGTCCTGCGCCGGCGCCCGGCTCAACTCCAAGCATCGCTGCGAGTACTCCACCCACGTCGGTCCCGGCGGACCGGATGGCCGGCGCGCCGCCAGAGACCGGCGGAGCTCCCTGTCGGCGGCCGTCAGCTCGAAGAGCTTGGCCGCACCCTCCACATCGCCCGGCGCGTAGTAGAGCGCACCCTCCCCAGCCATCTCCCGGTTGACGGCGGTGTCGGCCGCAACGATCGGCAACCCGTAAATCCTGGCCTCGAGAAGGGGAAACCCGAACGACTCGCACAGGGACGGGAAGACGAGCACGTCGCAGGCGCGATACAGCCGTTCGATCGTCTCGCCACGGACCTTTCCGAGGATCACCACCTGCTGGCCCAGGTCGAGTGCTTCCACGCGGCGAACGAACCGGTCGAATCCCTGTGGCCAGTCTTCCGGCGCGATCGTCAGATAGAGGCGGAGTGGCCGGGCCGTCCGGTCCACAGCGCGCCGGAACGCGTCGAGCACGAACGGCAGCGCCTTGAACGAGAGGATGTGACCAACGTAGAGGAAGCGCACAGTCCCGGGGGGCGCGTCGGCGAGCGCGCTGGCGACAGCCCCGCTCAGCGGCTCTCGCGCAACCGCCGGGTCATACGGATGTGGCATGATCTCGAAGCGGTCCGACGGAAGCTCCGGGTGCACCCCGCGGATCATGTCGCGCATGGCCAGCGTCGGCGTGATGATCCAGCGCGACGCCCGCATCGCCCGGTACAGGAGCGCCCGCCGGATCCGGGTCACGAGGAGGTCGCGCCGTCCCAGCGTTTCGAGGTAGGCCGGACAGTAGTACATCGCGTTGCGCTGGAACGCGATCTGGCGCACCGGCGGCCGCAGCATCCCAAACGAGAGAGTCGCCCACACCACATCGGCGCGCTCGCTGACGGTGATCATGGGGAACACCACCTGGTCCCACCAGAGACGATGGAACTGGCCGTGAAGGGGCACCGAACGCACGCTGACTCTCCCGGGCGCCTGACGGATCGGGAAGGCAGTGCTCACGTAGACGACGTACTGCGCGGAGGGATCCGCTGCCTCGAGTGAGGAGAGCATGCCCCGCAGGTGGCGATCACTGCCGCCCGTCTCCAGCGCCGCCAGCGCGTGGATCAGGACCCTCACAGGGATGCGTCCGGCTTCAAGGCGCCCGTGAACCACTGGTAGGCGAACACCACGAGCCCGGCATATTCGTGGACGACCGCCTCGGCGTGCCGGGTGTTCCTCCACCACGCCGCGGAGCCGTGGAGCGACCTGGAGGTGTGCGGGATCACCCGCAGTCCCGCGACCCCCTGCGTCACCATGTACAGATACGCCCGCCGGATGTGGATCGGATCGGTGACGACGATCACCGACCGCAGCCCCGTCAGGCTGAGAACTCGACCGACCGCGCGCAGCTCCGGTCCCGTGCCGACGCGATCGGCGATGCTGATGAGAATCGCGGAGCGTGGGACGCCGTAGCGAGCCAGGATCCTGGTCGCCGACTCGTCGTCGTCGAGGATATCGACACCGAAGCTCCGAAAGATTGCAGATCGCGGATCGGGCGTCGACAATCGACTCACGATAATGCGCGGCGCATATCCGGCACGATAGACCTCACCCGCTTCCATCGCCCTGTACGGCAAACCCCCGAGCAGAATGACGATCGCGTCGGCCCGCTCCAGTGGCGCACTCATCACCAGGAGCGCGTCGGCACGGTGGACGAGCAGGATCAAGCTCCCGGCGGCCGCCACGAGGCCCAGCCGCCAGACCCACGTCCGCCGCCGTCGTGGCCCAATGGGCCCTATTCGCACAGCGCCGCCCACGCCTCCACGTGCTTCGTGCAGACCGCCGAGGCCTGGTACCGCTCAACGATGGCGAGCGCCGGTGCCGGATCGAGGGGCGCCCGGCCCTGCAGCTCGGGGGCGACAAGACACGTCTTGAACTCGCTGAGCACCCGTTCGCGCTCGGGGAGCACCGCGGGGAAATCGCTGAAGCAGTCGACCCAGATCCAGTCCACCTTGCCGGCAAGTGCCAGGCACCCCTCGATGGGCTCGTGCTCCGAGAACCGTACGGCGATCCGCCGCTCGCCCTGTCGCACCAGCTTCACCAGGGCCGGGAACGACAGGTCCAAGAAGAAGAAGTCCTCGATCCCCCGTCGCTCCACGATTCGAAGGACCTCCGCCTCGATTCCCTCGCACTTTACGTTCAGGATGATGAAGCGATGGCGAAAGTGCTCGATGTACCGCTCGAAGGTTTCACCCCCGAGACCCGGGTCGTGCTGCACGACGACCTTCCCATTGTAATCCCTAAGATCGACTTCGACGCCGTACCGCGTCGAAGTCTGCGCGAGCTGCTCGATGGTGTTGACCCGGTGCGACACGACGATCATGCGCTCTCCGAGCGAAGCCTGATCATGTATCGTACCGCCGCGCTGATGTGGCGCCAGCGTGAGCGCACGCCGACCGCCCACTTCGACTGTCCGTGACGTCGGCGCTCGAAGCTCACTGGAACCGTTTCGATCTTCCAACCCGCGCGGAGGGCTACATAGAGCACGTAGAGGTCGAAAGACAGGTCCTTGGGCGGCGCGACGACGTACGCGAGGAGACTCCGATGGAACACCTTCGGTTGAGCGTTGATATCACGCAGCGGCTGCCTCAGGATCAATTGCGCCATCGTCTGCATGCCGTAGGTCAACAGCGCGCCGCCCACGTCGCGTCGCTGTCGAGCCCCCTTGACCAGGACCCCACGATGATCGGGCATCGAACGAAGCTTCGCGAACGCCCGAAACACATCCGCAGGATCGGTCTGAAGATCGCCATGCGACCATCCGAGGTACTCGGCGTTCGTGGCCTTCAGTCCCATCCAAATGCCGTGACCGTACCCCTCGTTGTGCGGCACGGTCGTCACGCGGCAAAATGTCCGAAATTGCTCACGCTCCACTACCTCGGCAAGAACCGCTGCTGAGCGGTCCGTCGACCCGTTGTTCACGAGGACAAGATCGAGGTGCAGGTCACGAGGTCGCACTTCGGCAAAGCGTGCGACAAGGCCCGGCAGGCTCTCGGCCTCGTTGTAACAGGGGATCGACACCCCAAGAGTTGGCAGCATTAGCGACGTTCGCGGAAGATTCGAAGATGCTCCTGAGCATCCCGGAACGCGATGAACTTCTGGCCCAGGAAGTTTAGCAGTGTCGAGACAGCTGTAGCGCACAAGAAGGCGGTGACAAAGGCCGCGGGGCGACCAGCTGCCAACACCATATGATTCACTACCACGTTGACGAGCATGGTTGATGCGTACAGCCCTCCGAACGCCACGACCTCGAAGGTCGACCACTGACGCGACGCGAAGGTCCACAGCTTGTTGGCCACGAATGCGAAGGCAGTGCCCAGCACGAACGAGACGGCCTTCATTGCGTCCGGTGAGGCTTTGGAGCCGGAAGCGAGGATCATGGCATAGTAGGAGAGACCGTCGATGGCCACGCTTCCCAGTCCCACCACGAGGAAGCGTCCCGCCTGCCGCACGACAAGTGGCTCGAGTCCGATGCCCACGATCGATCACGCGTCCGAGGAGGGGACACCACGGCGCTCAGAATGTTGCCGCCAGTACTCGAAGGTCCGGAGATCGTCGGGTGTCCCCCAGCCCAGATACATGGCGACCTCGAACACCGTCACCGTCTTGCCCGCGGCGAGGACGGCGTTCAGCGCCTCGTCGATATAGAACTCGCCGTTCACGCGACGGTCGGCCTCGATCATCGCTCGCACTGCCGCGAAGAAGTCGCGGCTCTTCCGGAAGTAGAACGTCCCGACGATCGCGTGATCGGTCCGCGGCGTTGAGCTGATCGGGATCTTCACGGAGACCCGCGTCACCTGCCCGCTGGTGGCATCGACCCAGCCGAACGCGGTCGGGTTCTGCTCGAGCGATGCGCGCCGTCGAAACGTCCAGACGATCGCGTCGATCGACGGGTCTGCGACCATTCGCCTGTAGGTAGCACCGTCCCAGGTCATCCCGTTGTCGCAGGCAGCGATGAGGAGCGAACGCTCGGGATTGACCAAGCGCTCGCCGAAGAGCGCGGTGCACGCCTGCCCTTCCGTCACGCCGTCGAGGCAGAGCAGATCGCACCCCCCGACCTCACCGCGCAGAAGCTCCGCGACGCCGTACGCCTCGAAGTGCTCACGAAGGCCGATGAAGCCCCACCGACGGGCGCGCGGGAGCGACCGGATGGCCTGGATCACCATCGGTGCGCCCGCGACCGGGATGAGAGGCTTGGGGAGGCAGTATCCCTCATGCGCGAAGCGCATGCCGCGGCCGGCCATCAGCACGAGATTGTAGTCCGCCATCGGCGTCTCGTTCGCGGCACCCAGCCGGGGCCCATCCCCCCTGAAGTAGTCGGACCAGCACTGGTACTCTTCGAGGTCCTGCGGCGTTCCCCACTGGAGAAAGCGTTCGAGCTCATAGATGTAGGTGCGGTGACCGTCACGCTGGAGAAGGTTGTAGACGAGGCTGACATAGTACTCACCGCTCACTTCGAGGCGTTCCTTCATTGCCATTGGGAAGTACCGCTTGACGAGCTCGCCCCGAGCAAAATAGTACGTCCCCGCCGATGCGTACTCGTTCATCCGGTTGCCGGTGAAGGCCTCCTTCTCCCGGATTTCGACCAGCCAGTTCCCTTCGTGTTTCACGTAGGCGTAGTACGTCGGCCCCAGCGAATGCGGGTGAAAGCCCCGATAGGCCGAGATCCCGCCGGCCGCCCGCCGGCTTCGAAGTTCCGCCAGGAAGCGTCGATGGTCCCAGGCGACGCCAAAGTCGCAATAGTTGACGATGACTTCCTCCTCGTCGTCGAGGCAGTCGAGCGCCTGACACACCGCGTGGACCGGCCCCAGCTTGTGCGGCTCGATTTCCACGATGACGCCGCCCGGTTTGGCCCTCGTCAGGACGTCGGCGAGCGGGGAAGTCCGCAGATGCTCCGAATTGCACACGAAGACGAAGTTGTCCTCGCCCGGGAACATCTCGATGATGTGCTCGATCATGGGGCGACCGTCCACCTTGATCAGCGGCTTCGGCTCCCTATACCCGGCGCGTCGGAAGCGGTCGCCCATCCCAGACATCGGGATGACGATCTTCACGCGTGATCCCCTCGGCGGACCGCGACCTCGCGCCGGTAAACTTCGGACTCCGAGCGAAGAAGTTGAGCCACGCGCTCACCGGGGAGAGGTCGCGGCCGGCCGACCCGCCCGGCGAGGCGCGCCACGACCTGCTGCGCGAGCCACACTTCGGCGACGGCACGAGCCTCGCCTGGGTTGGCGCCGCTGCAGAGCGCTACGTCTCGACACACCCAGACCCTCGCGGGCTGCCCCCACGCGGCGAGATACTCGGCGGCCAGCCGTTGGACTCCCGCCGCGCTCCGGCGTGCGTCCTCATCGAGAACGATTGCCGAGGGCCCGCAGAAAACGGCAGCGTCCGGAAAGAGGACTCCGGGCGCCACAGGAAAGTCGGCCGGAATGCAGATCAGCGCCGGTCGCTGCGGCACGGCGTGGCGGATCGCGCTCACGACGTCAACTGGCACTGCTGTGTCGGCCTGCTCCGACCGGAATCGTAACCGGTCGGCCTCGCCTCCGAGCGCATCCACGAGGGCACCGATGATCCGCTCGTGGGCGCCGATCACATCGTCCGCGCTATCGCCATGAACGACGACTCCGTGATTCTCGAGGAAGATCACTTTCGGCACGTCGTCTCCGGCCCGCGCCCCATCCGCAAGGACCCGCCACAGGGCCAGGCCCAGCTCGAGTCCTGGCATCGCGTATGGCACATACAGGTGGCCGCTCTGATCCTTGACGACCTCCTCGATCCGGGCCCGACTCTCCTCGACGCAGAGAAACGCGTTGGCGACCAGGGGATGCGTGTGCAGCACGACACATCCCAGAAGGCCGTGGAGCGATAACTCCATCGTCGGCCTCGGTTCCCCGTGCCCGCTCGCGGACGTGGATTTACGATCCCACTCCGTCAGCGCGTCGCTGCCGGCAGCCGCAGCCCCGAGCCGGAGAGAGGAGTACTCGACCACGGCGACCCCTCTCCCCGCGGCGACGTCGGCGAGCGTACAGCCGGACGCCTTCACGTACATCGTCCCGTCTGCCGATTTCACGCTCGTGTTGCCGCCACTCGCCTGGACGAAATCCCACCGCTCGGCCGCATAGGCCGAAACCTTGATCAGCTCCTGTCGTGCGGCAGACTCGCTCGGCACGGTCGCAATCACAGCCGTGCGGGCATATCCCTGAACGTCCTCATCGCCGCCGCGCCCGGAGTGGCCCCCGGTGAGAACCAAAACCATGTCGCATTGAGCGAGACTCCACGCACCCGGCTACGCGACACTGCGACCCGCGTCGCCGAGCACATCACTCAGCAATATCAAGAAACAGAGCTGAAGCACACCGTTGTGTCCGCCATGCCAGCCGGGTCGGGCCACCACCAGCTCGTTGAGCTGGGGCAGGACGCGATCCGCCACCGCGCGCACATCGGCCACGCTGAGATCGCCCTCGACCACCAGCGTCTGGTGAACGAGGTCTTCCTCGTGCACCACCGAGACCCGCGTGCCTTCCAAACGTTTCAGCTCCTCGGCCAGCCGCGTGAACGGCAGGCTGTTGTCGACCCGCAGGCGGATGCCGAGCGCCGGCGAGCCCGTGGTCGCGGCTGGGACGGCCACTGTCCGACGATAGTACTGGACGACCATGTCGGCGAATTGCTGCTGCGGCCGGACGAACGCCGCCGCGTCGGTCTCACGCGTCCGGAGCTGCTCCAGCACCTGGCCCGCGCTGTAGCCCCGATCGCGCACGTCGCGGTGCATCTTCCACTCCTGGCGCAGCTCTTCCTCGGTGTCCATGTAGATCCTGATGTCGAGCATCTCTCGCATGCGCTTCATGTAGAAGGGGTGGAGTCCGATCACGAAGACGAAGCGGCCCGGCGAGACCCGGGCGGGCTGCGTGAACTTGCCGGTCGCGTGATCGTAACGGACTCGGGTGATCGTCTGTCCCCGGCCGAGCGCCTCCGCGTGCTCGAAGAGCAGGTAGAGATCATTGGCCGACGGATCGAGGTGGGATACGACCTTCCACATCTCGTGGCCGCGCTCCCACCGATGCACGTCGTCACCATCCACGGTCAGCACGTTGTCGGGCCCGAGCACCGCGGCGAGGGTGTCGCGCGCGGTGTGCTTCCCCGAGCCGGAGTCCCCGCCGACACCAACGAGGACCGGCCGCGTCCGCGGTCGATAGATGATGTTCACCTGCACGCCGTACCGGTACATCATGAAGGCGATCGTCAGCACCGAGGCCTGCACGGCAGTGTAGAGCAGCGAGTTCGCCAGCCGCCCGTCGATCCCATACCCTTCGGCGATTGTCAGCGGACGGAGCCCGGCCACTGCCGGCGCCAGCATCCCCAGCGATTCGAAGAAGGTCGAGTCGTGGCCCAGCATCAGATAGGCGAGGCAGCTGACGTTGAACGCCCAGAGGAGGAGGCGGGGATAGAGCGTCTGCTGCGAGAAGAAGTAGACGATGAACGGAAGCGGCCAGATGTAGTAGCCGTGCGCTGGCGGGATGAGCGTCACGAGCACCGTGTAGGCCAGGCCGAGGAACATCAACAGCATGTCCCGGTTGACTTTCTTGTACGACGCGAACTGCAGGAACAGCACCCCGATCGCCAGCGGCGCCAGGTAGACGTGGAGCGCGGGCAGGTAATCGACGGCCACCCGGAACACCCGCTGCTGCTCCTCGGTTCCGAACACCATAGCCCGGAAGCCCGGGCTCAGGACCCACGGGAAGAGGCTCGCTCCATATGCGCCGACCGTGACGGCCGCGAACTGCGCGCCACGAAGCCACGACATCTCCTTGCGGACCGTGAAGATCGCGAGAAACGGCAGCGCGACGAAGAGGTGGGACTTGGTCGAGAGGCCGAGTCCCAGGACGACGGCCGCCCAGGCGTACCGCCCGCGAAACAGCAGCGCCAGACTCGCCAGCAGCAGCGCCGTGGGAATCAGGTCGAGTTGCCCGTGGACGTAGGTGACGTACAGCACGATGGGCGACATCCACCACAGCAGCAGGGTCCGCTCAGCCTCCGTCTTGAGTCCGTGGATCAGGAGCGCCAGGATGGCGAGATCCGCCCCCAGGAGCGGCAGACGGGCCGCCAGCAAGTGAATCCAGGTCACGAGCGCGGGATCCGCTGGCACTGCCCACGCCACGAGGAGTCGCGGAACGAGCATGAGATAGAACATCACGGGACCGTACGGGAAGGCGTTCGAGATACCGTGATCGATGGCCGCCTGCCACGGGTCGGCCGCGAATCCGCCCACCGCGAGGTTCAGGAACGGCACGAAGAGCCCGTACAGGAAGTGCGAGGCCACGGTGGCTCCGAGGAGCATCTTCACCGCGGCGATACCGCCCACGCGCAGCCGGTCGCTCCCTCGAAAACCGGTCAGCCGTGCGATCATCGTGACGAGACCACGGACTCCTTCCCCGCGACCGACACGTAAAGCCCGTTGGTCCCCCATTTCACCGCCTTGCTGATGCCGGGCTGGACGTCCGATTCCACGCTCACCAGGGGTCGGATCGTGTAGCCCCGCGACGTGAGGAAGGCGTTCTCTCGCGGGTATCGTTCGATCGGCCCGTACTGGGACACGAGCAGGAACCCCCGCTCGGGGAGTCGCGCTTTCGACGCCTCACCCCTGCGCATGATCGGCTCCAGGTCGAGAAAGGTAACCCGGTGCGCCGACCGGCGAAACATGAGCGCCGGGTTCCACGTCCAGTCGTAACCCACGATCGTGTCGAGGCGGTGGGCGGCGAGCAGTTCACCGAGGCGCGTCTCGTCAAACCGGTCTCTTCGGTCGGCACGGAACTGGCCATAGCCGGCGCTGAACAGTGCCAGCATCACCAGCAGCAGCGTCCATGCGATAGCCTCGCCCGGGACGAGGCGGAGCCGGACGCGCTCCAGCAGATGTCGCGTGCCAACGGCAATCAGGAGCGCCACGATCGGGCTCAGGACGAGCACATGACGTGTCGGACTGACGGGGAAGCGACCGGTCGCGTTCAGCACGGCCCAGGCCAGAGCCAGCAGGCCGAGAAAGACTCCGAGCGCGCGCGCCGGGGCGCGTCCATCGGCCAGCAAGCTCCAGACGCCGGCCGCGCACAGCACGAAGAGCACTGCCACGCACGCGGACGCTGCGGGACTGTCGAGGGCGAACGTCACATTGGTCGCGACGACCGTGTAGAGCGCCCCGGCGACGTATTGCACCAAGTAGCCTACGTCGTCGAACAGGCCGGTGCCTGGCAGCCGCGGAAAGAACTGGTCGAACCCGCCGATGCTGAGCAGCCGTCCGGGGCGTGACTTGTCGCGCAGGAGCACGAAGAGCGGCAGCACGAGAATGCCGAACAGCGACACGGAGAGCGCATATCGTCCGACCATCGCCTTCACCGACTGCGGACGGTGACACAGGTACTCCGTGACGACGAGCGCCGCATAGGCGATCAGGACCATCATGAGCACCTGGTAATTGGCCCAGCTGAGCAGCGCGCAGACCCCCGCCCACCACACGAGCCTCCACGGGTCGGTCGGTCGGTCTGAGTAGGCCACGAGGAGCCACATGAGCAGGGCTGCTCCCAGCACCCCGACCGCGTACGACATCGCCTGCTGGGCGTAGGTGATGTTCATCAGCGACAGCGCGAGGGCCCCGAGGGCGAGGAGGCCCGGGGCGTCCAGAACGCCGGCCCACGCGCGGTAGAGTCCGATGAACGCGACCAGGGCGAGCGACGCAAAGATGGCGCTCGGCAGCCGGCCGCGCCACAGGAACTCGCGATATGAGAAGTCGCCGTTCAGAAACAACGGATAGAACAGAAATTGCAACGGGGCGTACGTGGTTTCGCTCACATAGGCCGCATACAACAGCGGGCTCGACCTGATGCGGCGGGCGTCGATCGTGACTGACAGACGCCCACCCGATCCCGGTACGGCCATGGTCAGCGGTTCACCCTGGTTGATGAGGTACGGACCGGCCATAGTCACGAGGTCGTCGACGTGCGAGAAGTGCTCGTCGAGACCGTGAAACCGCAGCCCGATCCCAACGGCAAGAAGCGCAACGAACGCTGCGGGAAGCGCCGCCCACCGGTAGGCCGGACGTCCGATCATGTCGCCGGCGATGGCCTCGTTCCGGTCTTGCGCGCCACGAAGAGCAGTCGGTAGGCCCACGATCGGGGAAGGACTGAGCGAAACACATCGTCGGCCGCCACGACCACCACGTCGCACAACTCCGCGACTCTGCCCCAGCGATTGACACGATGTGCTGCCTTCCCGATCCACTGAAGGGGCTTCGGGACTCTCGGCGCCGAAGCGAAGTAGGTCCACGGCGCATGGTCGAGAACCGGGAAGCGACTCATCAGCCGCCACTCCAGGATGTCGAATCCTGCCCCCGTCAGCAGCTCCGCCCAGGTGCGCTCGCGACGGAGCCCCAGGTGTCCTGGCACCTTAATGAATGCCTCCTGATACCCATCGGGGAAGAAGCGGCGCACCAGCGACAGCAACGGGTGGTCACACTCCAGGTCGCAGAGGCAGATAAGAACACCGTGCGGTCGCAGCACTCGCCTGAGCTCGTCGAAGGTGGCTACAGCGTGCTCGAACGGGAGGTGCTCAAGAACGAAACTCGAGACTGCGGCGTCGAAGGTCTCCGCTCGAAACGGGAGCTGGGCGACGTCACCGGTGACGGCGCCCTGGTACGGCCCGCTGACGGCTCGGACGGTCTCGAAGTCGACGTCGAACCCGGTCGTATGGAAACGCGAGGGGAAGTACGACGTCCCTTGGCCGCATCCGAAGTCCAGGACTTCACTGCCCTCTCGCACGTTGGCCTCGATCGTGCACAGAAAGTGCCACGTCGAGAAGTACCGCGCGGCGAGCGCCAGGACGCCGTGTCCCCGAGTGATCCGCCCCGATCCCGCGACCGGCCGGTCACTGTTCCCGCCCGCGCGTGGCCTGCCGATGTCCTGTTTCTCAGCAGCGCGCGTCACTGAGTCCAACCGACTGCGTGGAGGAAGCGGTTCTCGAAGTGAGAGAAGAGATACCGATCTTCGAGCCGACTTCGACCGGCCCGGCCCATGGTCTGGGCCGCTTCCGGGTCCTTGAGCAGCCGGCAAAGCGCGTCAGCCAGGAGGCGGGGATCGTGAGGCTCCGCCAGGAGGAGCCCGGTCTTGCCGTCGACGATCACGTCGCGCGCCGCATCCAGGGTCCCGCCAATGCAGGGCTTGGACCACCGCATCGCCTCCAGGTACACGAGACCGAACCCTTCGCCCTTGCTCGGCATGGCGAAGACGGCGCAGCGCGCGTAGAGCGCATCTCGGACCTCGTCGCTCACGAACCCGGGCAGGAAAACGTGTTGACCGATCCCCTCAGCGAGGGCAAGCGCCCTCAGCTCGTCGATCCAGTCCCCGCCACCTGCCAGCACCAGCTCAGCGGCCGGAAAGCGCTCGCGAACGAGCGGCAACGCCCGGATAAGGGCGTCCTGGCCCTTGTGACGCTGGTCGCGCCACAACCGCCCGACGCAGAGCACGATCTGCGATCCGAGTTCGCGCTGCTCGCCCGAGGCCGTCAGCAGGCTCAAGGGGATCCCCGGCGCGGCCACGTCCAGGGGGAGCTTGGGATCAAGGGCTAGCTCGCACACTGTAACCAGGAGCCCCGGAAAGCGGGCGTGCAACGCGGCGCGGGTGGTCGGCGATATCGCGAGCCGCCGCTCGGCACCGAACAGCGTGAGTCGCCGGCGCCACGAGAGAAGCCCCGACGACAGCTCTAGTCCGTTGCACGAGACACTGTATCGACACAGGCGGAGCCGGCTGAGGGGATAAAGGACACTAGCAACTCCGACTTGGTCCGTGAAGATCAGGTCCCAGCGCCGTACGAGCACTTCACGCCAGGCCGCTCCTACAAACCCGCCCAGACGCTCGCCGAACGGTCGCCAGATCGTACGCGCGGGATCGACATAGAACGGATCGAGCGGTGTCAATGACGGCTCATTCAGGGCCAAGACCGTCACGCGAGTCCGTCCACCATCGAACTTCGTCAGAGCCTTCAGCACGAGCCGATTCAACGCCGCCACGCCTCCTCCCACACCGAAGGCGCCCGTGATGCAGCAGAGCACCCGCCTGTCCTGGCGCGGTGTCATCGACCGCGGCGGCTGCAGAGCCACAGCAGCGAGATCCAGATCGCCCAGTTCTTCACGTCGAGCACGAACATCTGCCAGAATGCCGAGGCGGTCAGGAACGCGACGGCGTACACCGGGAAACCCAGCTCCAGGCTCGACCGCCTGATAAGCCAGTCGTAGCGTGTCTGCAGATACATACCATGCAACAGGGAGAGAATCAGGACTCCCCAGGGGCCGAAGTTAAGGTAGAACTCGCTCACGTAGTCGATGGCGATCCCACCCCGCTGGTCGGCTTCGAAGTACGTCTGGTAGGTGAACAGGCCTGCCCGATAGGCCAATCCCTGGACGTACTGGAGCACATTGGGCTTGTCCGGGTCGAGTATCCGCGGCACGAGCCCGCTGACGACGACGCGAGCGCTCTCGCCGAGCAGATATGGATACGGGTCGGGCGCAATCCGCTGGTAACTGGCCACGTATGTCGCCGGGTACGTCGTCGATCGCACCAGCTCGATCAATCCCGCCAGCTTCGGCTCGTCCCCAGCGTTGAGGTCTTCCATGGTCCGCTGGATCGCCTCTTCGACTGGCACCAGGCCACCCATCCGATGATACTTATACACGCTCAGCAAGGGGAACACGCCGAAGCTGAACACCAGGAAGCTCGCCAGAAACCCGACGAGCAGCTTCCGCGACGGCTTGCCCCTCACGCCGATCAAGCTCCACAAGTAATAGATCACGACGAACATCAGCACACTGCGAGCGCCGAGGAACAGCCCGACGCCGCAGTACACGACCACGACCGTACCCGCGACGAGACGCCAGGCGATCACATGCGTAGTACCGCGCAGGAGGCGCACAAACCCGCATACCATCAACACGAGCCCGAACGTGCCGACAATGTACACGGTCTGCTGGATCTCGCCTGGAGCCTGGTCGCTGTACGAATACAGGTAGGCGGCGACGGTCAACGGTACGATCAGGAGCGCCCGGAACGGGAATTTCCCTTCGTCCTCCACCCAGGCGAGCCTGGGTAGGCTGCGCGCGATCGGCAAAACGGGGACGCACAACCCCACGTACGTTCCCAGCGCTCCAATCATGATCAGCCAACTCGCCCTCGGGATGCTCTCCTGCAGCTCGAACACTTCGCGCGGGTCCCAGGTCATGTAGTCGACGAAGAACTCGCCGTACAGGACGAACAGCATCCCGATCCCGTACTGCAGCACGAAGAGGTAAAGCATGTGGATGAATGACGGCGACAGCCATGGGTTCTCACCCGCTAGACGGCTCCTTCTGAAGCCAAGTGCCGTCAGCCACACAACGTTGATGACCGCGGCCCACGCCGCCACGGCCTTCGGCATACCGATGACGATCTCGGGGATCAGGAGAAGTAGCCCGGCCACCAAGACCGGCAGGATCACCGGACGCACAACATCTGTGTCTCGTCGTCGAGCCAGCGCCCCCACTCCGACCGCAACTCCCACGTTCGGTGTCCCCGTCTTCACGTTATCTCTCGGCCTTCTGCGTCTCACGCACGCTCATTGGTCTCGAATCCGTAGCCTCGGCACTAAGCTCCCAGAGAGCCATTGCTCACTATCTTGGCGGAGATCATGCGTTTCTCTAGCTTTTTTTGGGCCCCTCGGCGGCGATGTGCGCGATCACACCACAGCCCGGCACCCCGCGAGCAGTCCCTCGATGAAGGCGTCGTAATTCCAGGCCTTGATGAGCTCGGCCGAACGCGCGCCCATTGCTCTCCGCTTGGGCTCGTCTCTTATTAGCTCGCCGAGGCGCGTGGTGAGTGCGGCCACATCCCTCGCGGCGACCACGTAGCCGTTCTCGCCATCCTGCACGAGGTCATACGAGGCGCCTACTTTGTCCGTGGCGATGATGGGCAGCCCGAAGTTCATCGCCTCGTTGATCACAAGCCCCCACGTTTCGTCCCAGGCCGACGGGAGCACTAGCATATCGGCCACCGCGTAGGCCAGCGGGATCTCAGTCTGATTCAGGAAGCCGCTGATTCGGACATCCGGGATACCTGCTCCCTGTACCCGCCGCTCGATTTCCCCGCGCAACTCCCCCTCGCCAGCGAAAAGAAGAGAGCAGGATACGTCCTGCCGCACCCGCCAGTACGCCTCGAGGAGCGCGAGGGGCTGCTTCTTGGGAATCAACTTCCCGCAGAACAGAACCACGGCACCGACGAGCGGCAGGCCGAACCGTTCGCGTAGTTGATCTCCCTGGCCCCGGAGGGCTTCCGCGCGCGAGCGGAAGAAGTCGTTGTTCACGCAGTGCGGCGCAGGGAACAGACGGTCGCGACGGATCCCATACGACTCAAAAAACCTTCGATTGGCCTGTCCCACGTAGAGAGCGCCAGCGAGCCGAGGAAACAACGTTCCGTACAGACAACGCTTGAGCAGGCGCCTGGCCCACGGCTTGCGGTCCAGCAGATGCGAATCGCCGAAGAGAAGGACAGGCCGCTGCCGGCGCCAGGTGGCGGCGAACAATCGCCACGCCCAGAGATCAGTGCAACCGGACACCCAGATGACGTCGAACTGATGCCGATCTAGCACTCCGGGGATCTCCCGCAACGGATCCCGCAGAAACTCGTGCCGGTAGCCGTCGAGGAGCGAGATGTCCCACTTAAAGGCGACGCCGAAACCGGGGTCCCACCTCTCGCGTGCCCCCATCTGTGAGCAGAAGGCCACCCGGAGGTCCACCTCCGGCCGAGCGGCCAAGCGCTTGAACAGGGGGCCGTAATACTGGATCGGATGAGAGAAGAACGCACCAAGCCGGACCGTTCGCTCAGATCTGCTCAAGAATCTGCCGCACGCGATCCTGATGCGTGTACCCCGATGTCAGGCAGCGCTGATGCCCCGCGGTGGCGATCACCTCCCGCCGGTCGGCATGATCCAGGTAGAAGCGCACCTTGGCCAGCAGCCCGTCGCGACCTGCGAAGAACTCCGCCTCACGCCCCTCCACGTAGTAGCCGAGGTGGTCGGCGGTTCGCTCCCCCAGCAGGAACCGCCCGATGGCCGGGATCTCGAAAGTGCGCCCGGCGGACTGGTTCCGGTTCCACTTCGACAGGAAGCAGAGGCAGATCTTGGCGGCGGCCAGCGCCCTCACGTACTCCTCCCCGTAGATCGCGGTCGTGGCCCGAAGCTGGCGATCGCGGGCCTGGTACCATCCTCCACCCCATACGTGCACCTGAAAGCCCGCGTCTCGGAGCAAAAGGATGTGGCCCTCCGTTGTGGGTTCCCAGTGGCCGATGAACGTGAGATCGGCGCCATACCGGGCACGGTCGTCCTTCCGAAGATCGACGGGCCGGTGCAGCCGTGGATCGTAGCCGAACTCTCCCCGCAAGACCTTCGGCGCTCCCAGCCGGTAGAGCAATGGAATGTTCAACTCGTTCGTCGTGACGTGCAGGTTGTAGTGCGGCACGCCCGCCCGGTAAAGCCGGTACCACCGTCGGTCGTGTTCGATGTCGTCCGAATGATAATGGAGCACAAATGCCCGTGTGTCCGCGCGGACCGCGGCGAGTGTAGCCGGCTGCACGAACACGCCTGAGTCCACCCACACGACGTCTGGCCGCTCGCACTTGGCGGCGGCACGAATGGCTCGGTTATATGCAGAAATGTTCGGGCCCTTCAGCAGATGCAATTGTGCTTTCGCCAGCAAGCGCGGCCCGCGCCACAGGTATGGTAGCGCGTCCACGGCCGCCACGTCGTGACCGAGCTCCCGCAGCGCGCGGAGGCGCGCTTCCGTCGTGGTCAAGGAGGCAAGACGGCCCGTATAAAGGATCCTCATCTTACGGCATCCCGCCGGGCATACACATCTACCACCAGCACATCCTTGAAATGGAATGTGCGCTGGCGATACTGAAGCCCGGCCGCTTCCAGTAGCGATTGGCACCGCGGATAATCAATAGAACGCAGGTGAAATTCTCCGACGAGCACGTTCGTCCGCTCCAGAACACAGCGATACGCCGCGATCACTCCCTCCTCCGCCCCTTCCACGTCGATCTTCAGCAGATCGATTCGCCGACACTTCACGTGGGCTGCCAGGTCGACCACCGGAACCCGTCGTGTGGTCACGCGTCGCCGAGCGACCACCGCGCCCATCCCGTGCGCGTGGGGGGCATAGTAGAACTCCGCGACGCCCGAGCGCTGCAGGGAAACGACGCCCTGCACCACGCTGACTCGGGCGTCGAGCCCGTTTGCATCTATGTTCCGACGTAGCCTGCGAAGGTTTTCGGCCGCCGGCTCGATGCACAGAAACTGCGGCGTTGTCCCGGGCCGCCGTCCACGCACGTAGTGCTCGGCAAAAAGCACGAATAGCCCGCGATTCGCGCCGAGGTCGACCACGAAGTCAAGTCGCTCAGCCAGATCGAGCGCTGGGGCGTAAGGCTGCGTAACGAAGAGCTCGCAGAACATGTCGAGCGTCAGCCGTGAGTCAATTCCTACCTTGACCCCCGTGTCGGTTGTTAGCCAGACTGGACGGAGGCTGAGGGCATCGGGCGTCAGCCTCCGCATAAGGTTGGCGGCGCGCTCGATGACCGCCCTCACGGCAAGCCCGCCCGCACGCGTCGCGGCATTCCGCGGATCAACCGCCGCTCCTGCTCGTCCAGCGAGAACCGGTAAGTCGCGATCCCGTAGAAGCCGATCATGACGATGGGCACGCCGACGAGGCGCCACGCCGACGCGCCCAGAAAGGGTTCCGCACCTTCCACGAGCACCAGCAGGACAGCTCCGATGATGAGTGGTGCCGCCACGCTTGTCAGCAGGAACGAGACGACAGGCCGCTCGAGCGCGCGAGATAAGAGCCAGGGTACGACCAGCAAATTGCACACTACGTCGGCCAACACCGAGCCCAGCGCGACGCCTATCAGCCCGAACGAGCGAACCAGTGCCAGGGCCAGCCCGATGGAAACGACCGAATTCACGAGCATCAACCACGCATAGGCGTGCTGCCGGTTAATGGCCAGGAGCGGGAGACCGCTCGCATTCCAGATGGCCATCAGGACGACCTGGATCAGGAAGAGATCGAGAACGCGTGGCTCGAACACCACCTGTCTCCCTGTCCATAGGCGGTAGAGATCAGGGCCGACGAAGCGGATCAGGAGGGCGGCCAGCACAGCCACCGACACGTTGGCTTTCACGAGCCACTGACTTAGGCGGACCAGCCGCTCGCGCTCCCCGCGCGCGTCGACGACGGTGATCTCGGGCCACAGCGCGGAGTTCACAATGCCGATCCCCTGGGGAACGACGTTCGCCACCGTACGGATGGTGACAAACTGAACCACTGCGACGGCCCCGAGGAAGGAGTTGACGACGAGAACCATGCCTTGCAGATTCATGGCCGACGCGATGCCGAATAGCAGGAACAAGAGCGCCGGCCCGACGAGCCTAGCGCCGTGTCGCCAGCTACCAGCGGAGAGGTCCAAGCGCACCTCCGGCCGGAACCGCCGCAGATCACTCAGGATCAACACGATGCCAACCGTGTTCATGGCGACCCACCCCGCAGCCAGTGTCGCCACCGACGTCCACAGCCATACCACCGCCGCCGTCACCACGAACTGGACGAGCCGCAGGCCGTTGCCGATCATCTGCCCCCGCGCATAGGCTCCCGTCGCCCGGTAGAGGCCTCCGACGAGGCCCATCGGAATGGAGTTCAGCACGACGTTCATACCGAGCAACACGAGGCTCAGCCCCGCAACGTGCGGTGACGTCCGCTGGAGATTGAACAGGCGGCCCACGGGGGCCAGAGCGACAAACGCCGTCACGGCCGCGAGCCCGACGACGGCGACGGCGGCGAAGATCTCGATGGCGCTGTGCAGGTCACGATGCAGCTCGTCCAGCCGCCCTCGAGCGTAAGCCTGGCACATGCGGTTCACGACGTAGGTCTGCATCCCGAGGTCCAGGAGCGCGAGATAGCCGATCGCCGCAGATAGCGCGAGCCACTCTCCGTAGAGCTGTCCTCCCCAGAAGGCGAGGAACACGGGCACTAGCAGTACGCTGTTGGCGAAAGTCAGTAGGTACCCAATCACGTTTGCGCCGACTCCGGCCGCGACCCGCTTCAGCAGACTGTCCACTGAGTTTCCGGCGACACGTTCGCGAATTTCTCGCGGCTGATGGCCGACCCGTTGTTTAGCGTCCCCGCCTTGCGCGCCGTGACGACTAGCCCGTTGGGTCCCTCGCTCGTGCCGAAGCGGGCCCGCTCGATATACGGGAGGCCGAACCACCGCACGACGCGGCGCTTGAGGCGAACACCACACGATTCACCCGGCCGAAGATTTTCCGCCCGCTGAGCGACAAGCAGATGATGTTCACCACCAAGTTGAGCGGATGGGGGAAGCACATGTACAGCTGTCTGAGCCCGCCCTGGGACCGCTGCTCGTCGATGAATCCGCTGTCCTCGGAACCATTTGGCTACCCAGATACCGCAGCTCGGATTACCTTCTGTCCTTGCTGGTGGTTTCTCCCGAGATGGCGAACTACCGACCGTCTGATGCCCTGTTGTCTCGTTCAAACCTTCGAGCCCCGCACCAGCCGACGGGCGGCAATACGAGCTCGACCGTAGCCCACTGAACGCAACAAGTCCCCACCTAGCCGCTTCGGGGCCGGTGCCGGCTCATCGCTGATAGCGCGCTCGGCAATGCGCTCCCAATCATCCACTCCACGGTCATAACCACCGACCGTGTGGCCCCACTTTCTTCCAGCTTTCCCGAAATCCGCCCGTAGTCGCTCGTTGCTGAGAAGTCGCACAATCGCGTCAGCCAGCGCTCGCGGGCTCGGCTCGTCTACAAGCCAGCCCGTCTCCCCATGCCTGACAAACTCCTGGAGTGCGCCGCGCGCAGCTCCGACTACGGGCGCTCCCGCAGCCTGTGCCTCGACCGCGCTCCGGCAGTGTGTTTCAAACGAACCCGTCCAGTTGCAATTGACCACCACAACCGACGCCTGCCGGAGTTCTCCAAACACTTCCCGCACTGGCACAAGCCCGGCAAGCTCGATCCCTACCGCCGCCAGGTCTCGGCACGGGCCCACGACCGGATCTAGGTGGCGCACCTCGAGGTCTGCGTCCAATACCCTTGTCCACCCGCCCACGGCATTTGGGTCGTGAAGTTCGGCAGAGCCGACGACGCGAAGCCGCGCGCCCTGGTGTACCTTCCGCACGAGCGGCCAAGCATCGAGCACGTTGTGGAACCCTTTTGAGAAACGAGGGGCTCCCACGAAGACAACCAAGTCGCCCGACCTTTCGATCTCTGGCACCTTCTCAAGAAGGTCCAGGTCAATCCCACACCGCACGATCTCAAGGCGGTCAAAGTTCGGATATGGACGGAAGAATTCGCGGTGATAGTGACTCACGCAGGCAATTCTATGGAGGTGCACGCCATCAATTGACAGCAACCAGCCGGCAGCGAATGGGTTCCCGGCCCACATCAACTTCGCCCTGGCTGCCGGAATGTCAAGCGCGATTAGCTGACGCGCTCTCTCGCAATAGTTGAAGACGAACAGATGCACTCGCCCGAGCCCGCCGAGCACCTCCGGGATCTCCTCAGGCACATTGACCTTGAGACCCTGCACGCCGTCGACGCTCGAGCCGTCGTAGTGATTTAGCAAGAACACCCCGTGTCCTCTCGCAGCAAGCCAAAACAGCATCCGAAATCTCGCGGAACCACCTCCCACCGCCAAGTCTCCACGCTGAAGCTCTGCCAGAGAGAACCGCTTGCCGTAGTCTTCCAGGTAGAAGGCAAAGCGGAGCGGCAGCGGCATACTTTACTGCACCTCTCTCAATAAGCGCCGGATCGTGAGTGCATCCACGCACCAGAGGGTGTAGAGAAGCGCTTCCGGAATCGCCGTCCCTCGCAGAGCCCACTTCCGCCACGGAACGGGGGAACACTGGGAAGCTTGCCCGTGAGCCCGCTTGGCTCTTCGGAAGTAAGGAACGTCATCAGTTTCGTAACCAATTCTCGTGCGCTCCCGCCTTCACGAGTCTTGCGGAGGCGTTCAATAATCCGGAATCCCTGTCCTGCTCGCTCGCCAGCAAGCACGATGTCACCCAGTAGAGAAGTATTCACCGTCCCAGGAGCCACTGCGTTAACGTCGATTCACGACCCTCCTGGCCTCCCAGCCCCAGCTTTCCAGCCAGCAAGATCGCGAGCGAGAAGTCGCGCCGTCCAACTCTTCGAGGTAGCAAGCTATAAACCACGCCACCCGTCCGATACGTCCGTTACTTCAGCGAAGCGCATTTCGCATCAGCGAGCGCAGAGCCGGAAGAGCCAGTGGGAGCCATGGCCGGCCTTTCCTTCGCACCTTGCCGATCAGGCGAGCGCCAGCGTCTGCGGAGCGCCAGTACTCGTAGAGCCAGGCATAGAGGCGATCGACGCGCTGGCCCGGCATGCGGCGGATTGGCGCTACCGGTTCGGGAGCCCCCGCAACAGTGGCCAGCAGACCGACCAGCCTCCGCTCGAGGCTGTGCCGCTCCATCACCGCGCGATGCCCAGCGGCGGCGATCTGCGCTCGCGCGTCGTCATCGCGCAGGTAGTCCTCGACGAGGCGGAGCAGTTCGGCGGTCGTGTCGAACGTCACGAAGTGCTTGCCTTCCTCGAACAGGTTCCCCTGGCCATTGTCCACGCGGCGGGTGATGAGCATCGCCCCGCAGGACAGTGCCTCGAAGAACCGGAAGTTCAAGTCGTCTCCGGCGGGGAGGTTCACCACGATCTTGGTCCGGGAGTAGACGGCGGGGATCTCCTCCTGGAGGTACCAGCGCTGCTCGTTCACTCGATACCGCGACGCAAGGTCCCTCATCAGCCGCGCCCGCTCCGAGTCGGGGCCAGAGCGTTCGCCAATGAAGGCGACGTCGAGATCGCGGGCGCCGCCGAGAGGATGGAAGACCTCGAGGTCGCAGGCGTAGGGCATCCAGTGGACGTGGGTGCGAGGGTGCTCGGTGAAGCGGCTGACATAGTTGCGCTGGTACAGGAAGACGTGGTCGAAGAACCCGGCCAGGCGCAGCCTCGAGGGCAGGTCGCGATGGCAGTCTCCCAGGACGCACGCCGTTGGAAACGGTGCGCGCTCCAGGCCCTCGGGAACGAGCCCGAGCGGCTCGACATAGAGGAACAGATCCGGCCGACCGGGGAGCACCTGCAACAGTTCCTCCACGGACGTTCCGAGTGGAAGTCCCGCCTCGGCGCGGTCCCCCTTGTGCGGCGATCCGCCGCAAGCGGGCGCGGAAATCCTCGACACCTGGCATCCCAGGCGCCTGAGGACGATCTCGTAGAAGCGCCCTTCCCCTTTGTCGTGCCCGGAGAGCGTCGAGAGCAGCACCCTCTTACCGGCGCAGGGGAATGCGGACGGAGGATGGCCCAGCATCATCTGCGTTTCACTCATGCCGGTGAGCACGTCGTGCGCCATCAGCCGCCCGCCGGCTCAGCGCTGCCGTGCCAGCACGTAGAGCCCATCCGCCATCCCGGCCAGGCCGGCCAGGCGCATGGCCGCGATCAGGGGCGCGCGCTTCCACCAGAATGCCTTCGACCACCAGCGGGGCTCAGGCCAGCCCCGATGCACTCTCTGCCGGATCGTGACCGGCACGAAGCCGGTGCGGGAGAGAAGGCGCTGGATGGTGTGGCGAGAATAGATCCACTCGTGCTCCCCAGGATCCCATCCGTTCCAGCGGGTGCCGTACCACCAGCCGGGCAGGGACCGGTACGTGGGCGTCACGAGCGCGAGATAACCCTGCGGGCTGAGCCGAGGGCGGGCCGCGTCGAGAAACAGCACAGGGTCGAGCAGGTGCTCGAACACATGGCTCAGGAGAACGACATCGAACTGTTCGTCCAATGATTCCAGGGTGCCGCAGGTGAGATGACGCCCGAGGCTTCGTCCGTATTCCACCGCCCGTCGATCGCGGTCAACGCCCCGGGCCGTCCACCCACGTTCTGCGAAGTACCCGACCGTGGCACCAGTCGAGCAGCCGACATCCAGGAAGGACCGGGGCGCCTCGCCGACGCAGGCGACGAGAAAGCGGTAGGTATCCTCGGCAAACCATCGCCACCGCGCTTCTTCGACCATACGCCAGCGGTAGGCCTCCGTGGAATCGTCCTGCCGATGCGCCGGCGGCCACAGGCGCTCAACGCCACAACCACCGCAGCGCAGAACCACGTGGGACTCGGAGAGGCGAAGCAGCTGCTGGAACGTCCGCTCGTTCGCGCAGATACAGCACCGAATGGTGACTTCAAGTCTGGCTGGCCCCCGCGTCTGGACTCTCGTCACCGCAGGGTTGCGCCGCGCGAGAACGTCGCCCAGAAGGCCCTCCGGATGAGAGCCCATCTCACCTTCTTCCAGGATCGATAGGCCGGGAGCAACGCGCGCAATGCCCGCGCCACGAACGGTGTCATCCGTAGCAGCCACGCGAGCACCCTGGTGACCCGCAAGCATTCCGTGGCGAGGATCGGAGCGCTCTGCCCGACGAGCTCGCCATCGTCCTTCGCCACCGCGCGCGCCAGAAACAGCAGATACCCGGCGTCGCGTCTCACCGGGCACCAGATGTGACCGGCGATCAGCATGAGTGGATGACCCGCGTAGGCCCGGGACCAGTTCGTCCGCTGGATTCGGGCCAGCGCCTGTACGTCCACCCACCGAGCTTGGAACGTGTAGTCGCCGGCCTGCCGCGCGGGGGTCGCGACCACCGGCTCCCGGATGTAGCCGACGTCGCCGACTAGAGCGAGCCGGACCCACATGTCCATGTCGGCGGGCAACCCAAGGTTTTCGGGGTACTTCCCGACCAGCGCGTAAGCGTCGCGGCGGGCCATCACCGTCGACGCTTGAATGAAAGAGCTCCACCGCCGAGCCATCCGCCGAGCGACGCGGCGGCCGGGGGCCACAGCAGGCCACCATTCCTCCGCCCACGTGCGAACGTGCTGCCCGGCACTGTCGATCGTGCGAACGGCAGTGTAGACGAACGAGACCTCCGGATGGGTGGCCAGAACCGCAACGCAGCGATCGACGATTCGCGGATCGTACACGTCATGGTCGTGATAAACCGTGACGTACTCGCCCCGCGCCAGATCCAGGCAGCGATTCCAGGCCGGATAGAGGCCGAGGTTCACAGGATTCCGATGGTAACGGATCCGTGGGTCGTCGAAGCGGCGGACGACTTCTGGGGTCTCATCGCTGGACGCATCGTCCACGACGACAAGCTCGAAATCGGTGAAAGTCTGCTGCAGCAACGACTCGAGTGTACGGCCGAGCGCATGGGCGCGGTTGAACGTCGGCACACAGAGACTGACCGTCGGCGTCCGGTCAGACGGGTTGGTCAATGCGGGTCGCCTCGGCACTTCTGATAAGGAACTCCGTCGGGTGGGACGAGCCGTGCCTCACAGCGTGTATCCTGCCTTGAGAGCGTCGTCGCGGAACATCTGCACGGTCTCGAGCGAATATTCTGTGAGGCCCTTGCCGACGATCTCGAGCTTCTTGAGCAGATCTGCCGTCACAGTGATGACGTGGCAGCCGATGGCGTCGGCCTGAAAGACGTTGAGGATCTCGCGTGGACTCGCCCAGATGAGCCCGACGTTCGCATACGGTCGCAGCAGCTCAAGTGCCGTCGTCATAAGGGGCACGGGGTCTACCCCGGTGTCCGCGACTCGTCCGGCGAACACGGATACGTACGCCGCTGGCCCGCCCGCCAAGCTCGTCATCATCTCCCGTACCTGATCCAACGTCAGGACCGCAGTGACGTTTGTTCGGATTCCTGCGTCCGCCAGACGGCGCACGAGCTCGCGGGACGATTTGCCGCGGGTATTGGTGATGGGGATCTTCACGAACACGTTGTCGCCCCAGCTCGCGATCTCGCGAGCCTGGCGCTCCATCTCGGAGAACTCGTCGGAGAAGACCTCGAAGGAGATCGGCCGGTCGGGAATGGCGGCGACGATATCCCACGCGAACGCACGGTAGTCTTCGACACCCGCCTTGCGCATCAGTGTTGGATTGGTCGTGAAGCCACGGATGAAGGGCTTGCCGTACAACTCGAGCATCGCAGCCTTGTCGGCACCATCTGCGAAGATCTGCACGCGCAGATCGCGCAAGCGAGTCATCTGTACGTGTCCCCCAAGACCTAGTGTGTCACCGACTCCCACTTCATCGGAGCCTTCTGCAGCGCTGGGTGCGCGACGAGCAGGTGCCAGACCACCGCCTGGAACGCCTCCGTGTGGGGTGTCACAGTTGCCGGGTTGACCGTGGGAACGATCACACACGCGTCCGCTACTTTCGCCGTGTGACCGCCGTCCCGGCCGACGACGCCCCCGATGCTTGCGCCCACGGCCTTTGCGTACTCCAGCGCCCGCACGAGGTTCGGGCTCACGTTGCGCCCCAGGTCGCCACCGCCCACAGAGAAGACGAGCACCATGTCCCGCCGCGAGAGGCGGCTCCCCTCGAGCCAGCGGGCGAAGACGGACTCCCAGCCGTCGTCGTTGATCCGGGCGGTCAGCTCGGACACGTTGTCGATGGGCGTGTAAGCCTCGATCCCCACGATCTTCCTGAAGTCGCTCACCGCGTGGGAGGCGTGGCCGGCGCCACCGCCGACGCCGAGGACGAAGAGTCGGCCTCCGCGCTCACGCAGCGCCACGAGGAGGCCGATCATCTTCTCGATGGCCGCGACGTCGATCTTCTCGATGATCTGGGCGGCCTCGGCGAGGTAGCGGGCGGCGAACGGCTCGGGCGCGGTCATCGCTCCGTTACCCCGACGGGGGTCTCCAGGCGCACCGTCGCCCCCGAGCGAGCCGACTCGTAGACGGCCTCGACGAGCCTCAGGGCTGCGAGCCCGTCCTCTGCGCCGACTGCGGGCGCTCCTGCTCCGCGGATCGCGGCGACGAAGTCCTCCCACTCCCGATCCCACGAGCGGTCGGGTTCCGGGAACTCGAGCCGCTCCTCCTCCGGGGGTCCCGACGGGATGCGCCGCTGCATCGTGAGCCGCTCGGTGCCGTAGGACTTCCCGAGGCCCTCGACCAGCAGCGCCCCACGTGCGCCGACGACCTCGAAGGAGAAGAGGTTCTTCCACTGGGTCCAGCTCGCGTGGAGCGAGGCGACTTGGCCCTGGGGAGTCCGGAAGAGCGCGAAGACGTTGTCCTCGACCGGGGCCCGCCACTCCCACGTGGCCGTAATCCCGGTGGCCTCGGACAGATCCCCGAGGAACCACCGGAAGAGGTCGATCGCGTGGATTCCCTGATCGAGGAGTTCGCCGCCACCGGAGCGCTCCGGGTCCATCCGCCACTCGCGCTCGTACCCTGGGCGGCCACCGTGACCGTAGCGGCAGCGGATGAAGTAGATGTCGCCCACCTCGCCGCGCACGGCAAGGTCGTGGGCCTGGCGGATTGCCGGATGCTCGCGATGGTTGAACCCCACCTTGAGGAAGCGCCCTGTCCTCCGGACGGCGGCGACCAACTCCCCAGCCTCACGGCTGCCGGCGGCCATCGGCTTCTCGCAGAGGACGTGCTTCCCCGCCTCGAGCGCGGCGATCGAGATCGGCGCGAGCCAGTCGTGGGTGGTTGCGACGATGACGACGTCGACCTCGGGGTGGCGGACGACCTCCCGCCATCCGGCGAGCGTCTGCGCGCCCGCCGCCTCCGCCGCCTCCCGCGCGCGTGCCGGTTCGAGGTCGGCGACGGCGACGACGCGGCTCGCTGGATGGCTCGCCGCGACCGTGGCACGGCGGAGCCCGATCGCCCCGCAGCCAACGACGCCGACGCCGAGCGCGGCCTCGGTCACTTCCAGCCCATCCCGCGGTCGGCCGGCACGATCCGCCGCAGCGTGTAGACGTCGGTCTTCGTCATCTCGTCGAGGTGCTCGCCGAACTCCGCCCAGCGGTCCCAGACAGCGCTGATGAACTTCCCAGTGATCCTGTCGCCCGTGTCGGCCGCCAGGTAGGCGACGAGGGCCGCGGGGATCGCGGGGTCGACAGCGCCCTGCGCAACTTGCTCCTGCGTCTTCTTGAAGTAGTCCGCGCCCGCGCGCTCGCCGGCGGCGAGCGTCTCCTGGTGGAGGCGCGTGGCGACGAAGCCCGGGGCCACGGCGTTGACCTGAATGTTGTGCGGCGCGAGCTCGAGCGCAAGGGTCTCCGTGAACCTGACGACCGCGGCCTTGGAGACCGCGTAGGCGGTGAAGCGGGGGAAGGGAGTGGCCGCGCCGCCGCCCGACATGTTGACGATCTTCCCACACTTGGCGCGGATCATCGCGGGCACGACCTCGTGGCAGACGCGGAAGGTGCCCAGCAGGTTGATCTCGATCGTCCGCTGCCACTCTGCGGAATCGTTCTCCCAGGCGGGGCCGATCGGCCCGTAGACGCCGGCGTTGTTCACGAGGACGTCGATCCGACCGAAGCGATCGAGCACCGCGCCGACGAGCCGTGCGACGTCGGCGTGGCGGCTCACGTCGGCGGCCAGGGCGAGCACCTCGCTCCCCGGGCGGGTGAACTCCGCAGCGGCAGTCTCGAGGTCGCTCTCGCGCCTCCCGCAGAAGGCGACTCGGGCGCCTTCGGCGAGGAACCGCGCGACCACCGCCTTGCCGATGCCGTGGCTCCCGCCCGTGACGAGGGCGACGCGGTCCTCGAGGGTCACCGCCCCACCGCCATGTACCGGAATCCTCGTTCCGCAAGCCGGAGGTCGGCGAGAAGATTCTTTCCGTCGAGAATCACGGGGTTCGCCATGAGGCCGCGCCTCTCACCGTGTGGCCCAGCTCGGCCCACGAGGCGGAGATCACCGAGCCCAGCTGCCAGAGGCCGACGACGGCGATCCGCTCAGGACTCACCGGCCATCCTCTCCGAGAGGGCCCGGAAGAGCTCCGGGGTGTCAATCGCCCACACGGCGCCGGGGAGCACTCGACCATACACCGGCGCACCCGCCGCGAGAAGCGCGGGAAAGACGTCGTAGCCGAAGTCGCAGGGCACGACGGCTGGGACCATGGGCAGGATCTCGGGCGAGAGAACGTAAAGGCCGCCGTTGACGAGGCGGCTCGGCGCCTCCGACTGGCGGGGTTTCTCGATGAACTGGATGACACGGCCTGTCGGATCGAGCCGTACGGTGCCAGAACCGGTCACGTCGTCCTTCTCGAAGAGCCCGATCGTCGCGAGTGCCCGCCGCTCGTGGTGGAACTCCAGGAGCTCGGCGAGCTTGCAGTCGAAGTAGTTGTCGCCGTACGCGACGAAGAAGGGCGCCCCGCCTAGGTGTGACGCGAAGTTCCTGACGGTGCCGGCGGTCCCGAGGAGCGTCGGCTCGTAGGCGTAGGTGATCCTGAGGCCCCACTGCGACCCGTCGCCGCAGTACTCGCGGAGGGCCTCGGGCCGGTGATGGAGGTTCATCAGGACCTCGCGCACACCGCTCCGGGCCAGGAGGTCAAGGAGCCAGGCGACGACCGGGCGACCACCCACGGGTAGCATCGGCTTGGGGAGCGCCTCGGTGAGGCCCCCGAGCCGCGTGCCCCTACCGGCGGCCAACACCACGGCCTTCACCGATCACGGCCTCTCTGATGTAGGCGATCGAGCGCGCCACGCCCTCTGTGAGAGCGACCCTCGGCTCCCAGCCGAGGGCCCGAGCCCCCTCGATATTGGCGAGGGTGACCCCCGCTTCTCCCGGTAAGTCGTTCTGGTAGATCGCGGTGAGGCCCGTCCCGAGCTGTGCCTCCACCGCGGCGAAGACCTCATTCACAGAGTAGTTCGTACCCGAGCCGACGTTCAGAACCCGGCCGTCCGAGCGCGAATCCACGAGGGCGAGCACGTTGATCGTCGTGACGTCGTCGATGTAAACGAAGTCCCGCCGCTTCTCGCCGGTGCCGTAGATCACCGGGCGCTCGCCGCGGAGGAGGCGCATGGCGAAAGCGCTCATCAGCGGCGGGATCGCTCGCCGCCAGTCCTGGGCGGGCCCGTAGACGTTGAAGTAGCGGAGGACCGTCAGCCGGAGCCCATGGAAAGCCTGGTAAGCCTCGCAAAACATCGCGCCGGCCCGCTTGCTCCGCCCGTAGACGCTGAGGGGCGCCACGCGGTCGACCCGCGAGGGGAAATCGAGGATGCCCTCGTACTCCGCGGAGGTATCGGCGTAGACGACCTTCGACGCGCCAGCCCTGTGGGCCGCCTCGAGCACGTTCGCGGTCCCGACGACGTTGATCTCTGCGGTCTCGACCGGATCTTGCAAACAGTCGGCGAGGCAATTCTTCGCGGCGAGGTGGAAGACCGCGTCGGCGCCGTGGAACAGCGGGTAGATCTCGCGGGAGCGGATGTCGACCTCGTGGAACTCAGCGCCGGGTTGAACCTGCTCGAGCAGGCCCGCCGAGAGGTTGTCCAGGCCGATGACCTCGTGGCCCTCCTTGAGCAGACGAGTTGCGAGATGGCTCCCGATGAAGCCGGCGACGCCGGTCACCACAACGCGCATTACGCGGACATTCTAGCCGAAGCACCGCCTTGGGGTCGAATTCTGGTCGCTCCCGGGCGGCGAAGAGGCCAGGAAAGGCGCGGACGCTTCTGAGCGGGGCGGGTCAGAAATTCACGAGCACCTTGGCGCCCTCGAAGTCGAAGGCGAAGGGCATCTCGCGGAGTCCCTCGGCGGCGAGCGCTTCGCGAACGGAGGCCCTGACCGACGGTGGGCAGCAAAGCATCAGGAAACCGCCGCCGCCCGCGCCGACGAGCTTACCGCCAAGGGCGCCCTGGGTCCGCGCGAGGTCGTACCAGCGGTCGATCTTTACGTCGCTGATCCTGTCCGACCGCCGCTTCTTGTTCTGCCAGTGCTCCTCGAGAAGCTGGCCAAACTTCGGCAGGTCGCCACGCTCGAGCGCCTCCTTGATCCGGTAGCCGATCTCTTTCGTCCGGTGCAGGCTGTCGAGGATCGTCACCTTCGCCTCGCGCGTGTCCGCATCCTGCGCGCCGAGGATCTCGCGGCTGCTCCGCTGGAGCCCGGTGAAGAAGAGCACGATCCAGCGCCGGAGCTCCTCGGCGTCGTCGCCCCCCAGCGTGAGTGGCGTGACAGCCACCGCGCCGCTCTGTGCGATCTCCAAGCACGTGATGCCACCGAAGGCGGCAAGGTAGTGATCCTGCTTGCCGACGGGATGACGGGCGAGGTCCATCTCGATGTGGACGGCCAATTCGGCGAGGTCCTGGGTCGGGATACGCTCCCGCTTGAGTTCATGCAGCGCCGTGAGGACCGCGACGAGGTAGCTTCCCGACGATCCAAGCCCCGTCCCGTCCGGCACGTCAGCCATCGAGACGATCTCGAGAGCGCCGTCGACGCCGAGGAGCTTGAGAGCAGGCCGCACCAGATCGTGCTGGATCTCGTCGACCGAGGAAACCTGCTCGTACCGTGAGTACTTTACGCGGAGAAGCGTATCAGCAGCCGGGCGGTTGACGTAGATATACACGTACTTGTTGATCGCCGCGCTCAGGACGAAACCGCGATGGCGCGTGTAGTAGGAAGGGAGGTCAGTGCCACCACCGCCTAGGGTGATTCGGAGCGGCGCGCGGGCGAGAATCATGTGGACCTCCCGCGGCGGGTGGAGCATGCCGCGTCGATGATCGCCGCGATCGGGACGCGCTGGCAGGTCGGCTCGATGCTCGCGGCCGGGTCCATAGTTTGCGAAGAAATTGTACCCGAGGGGGCCGGAAACCGCCGAGCCTCTTTCTCCCCCGCCGCGCTGGCTGAAGCGACGCCGCCGGCGCGCGGAGCCGTCGCGCCTCCCGCGCGCTGTACTTCACCGCGAGCCGCAACGGACGCACAGGAGCAACAGGAGGTCCTCGGGCGCCGGGATAACGCCATGGGGCTCTTCCCGGACGAAGCTACGGAGCCCCGGCTTGCAGGATGCCCGCACGTCGCGCAGCGCGGCCTCGGCGGCTCCGACGGCGCGGCGGGCATCCTCCGCGGTGGTCTCCCCGTGCGGCAGGAGGCCTTCCTCGGTGGGGTAGCGACCGCGGTACAGCTCCACGACATCGTGACTGCGCGGCGGGCCCTGTCCCCTCCCCAGTAGCAGGGCCTTCAGGGCGCGCTCGACGCACTGCTGGCCGTGCAGGCACGCCGCGCGGTGCTTCTCGCGCTCGAGCAGAATCGCGGCACTCTCCAGCTCCTCCTCCGCCTCGCGGAGCCAGGCTTCGGTCGCCCTTCGCATGTAGAGGACCCTCCCGTGCTCGACGACCTCCTCGATGAAGGGGCTCCCCAGGGCGTAGAGGTCGCGCATCTCGCGCCGCGTGTAGACGAGGACATCGAGCGGGACCGCGCGGTCGGCAAGGAGCCGCTCGACCTCGGCCCCGCCGGTCGCGTGCGAGCCGAACAGGATGATCCGGTCGGGGTCGTAGTGGCTCACCAGGCGCTCGACGACAGCGGTCAGGGTCGTCAGCATCAGCGCATCCTAGCACGGACCCCGGACGATCGAGGGTGTGCGCCTCTTCCCCGGCCGAGCCCGGGTGTGGACCGTCTCTGATCGGAGACGGTGACCTGTGTCGCCCCGGGTGCTACGCTCTGAGCGCCGGAGGAGGGCGATGGCTGAGCCGGGTCGCCAGGACGTCACGCTGAACACCCTGCACGAGGACCTGACAGCAGGCTTCCGGGAAATGCGGGCGGGCGTCGTCGACCTCAAGGCCACGCTGACGGAAGGGTTCCAGGAGATGCGGGCGGGCTTCGCCGACCTCAAGACCACGTTGGTCGCGGGCTTCCGAGGCCTGCCGAGCCGCGAGTCGAGCGAGGAGATGGTGCGCCTGCTCCGGGAGGGAAACCGGCTGCAGGAGGCGCGGTTCGCGCAGCTCGACGTCCGCATCCGCGAGCAGCACCTGGAAACCCAGCAGATCCTCCACGCCCTGGCCGAGGGCCAGCGCGCCCTGGTCGAGATCCTCCACGCCGTGGCCGAGGGCCAGCGCGCGCTAGTCAGCGAGGTCAGGAGCCTCTCGGCTGACATCAAGGCCCTGATCGCCCGCCTCGACGCAATGATCAAGGGGCGGGGCGACGGGAGCCCGCCCGCGTAGCCCTCACGCCGGCCCCCGCCTGGCTGACGGCGGACTACGTGGCGCGCAGCCGGCCCAGGAAGTCGCGCCCGAAGGCGAGCACCCTCGCAGCCCCGTCCGCCGCCGCCCGGGCTTCGCCTTCTGCCATGCCGATCTCGTGATAGAACGCCGGCCCGCGGATCTCGGCCAGCCGGCTCGAGAAGGCCGCGGCCCTCCAGAGCCAAGCCAGGACGATCCTGAGCGAGGACTTCGCCGCCGGCCGCACGATCGAAGGCGTCACGATCGAGAATCCGTTCGCCGACCTCGCCGCCCGCCCCGGCAACTCGTGACTATGGAATCGAAGATTTCAGCGACAGAGCTTGCAAGGAAGCTGGGGGACGTGCTCGGCCGTGTCCGCTTCCGCGGAGACTCCTTCGTCATCGAGCGAACTCGACGCCGATCGCTCGCCTCGTTCCGGTCCCGGGCGCGGCCCTGCCGACGCTCCGGGAGGTCGTGACAGCTTGGGGAGCCGCCGGGGAGCCGGACCCCACGTTCGCCACGGACCTCGATCGCGTCGGCGCGCTGGATCGCTTGCCCGAAAACCCATGAGCCTCGTGATCGACACGAGCGCCTCTTCGCCGTGCTGAGCCGCGCTGGCCGGCTGATCCTGGCCAACGATTTGGCCGTGGCCGCCACGGTGCTTCACCTCGGGTTCGGGGTCCTCGTCGGGCCGGCGGGGGACGAACACTTCCGGCAGGTTGCCGGCCTTCGCGTCGAGCGGCTCTCGTAGTCCCGAGGCGGGTCGCGTCGAGGTGTACCGCCGGCCGACGACTGCAGGCCACCAGGAGGTCCGGAGGCTCGGCCGCGGCGGGACGCTCGGCCCCGAAGTGTTTCCGGACATCGCCCTCACCGTCAACGACCTCCTCGGATAGGAGCCCGCTACCTCACCGGACAGCACCCCCGACGCCGACCGGCGCGTGAGGGGCTGGCCGGACTCGACAAGTTTCCCGTTGAAGACGACACCTGGCATTACGTTGCAGGATAGCGTATTCTTTCGTCCGACGGAGGGACCGTAGCATGAGGGCTGTCCAGAAAAGCATTCGGATTCCCGAAGAGATTGTTCGACTGGTCGAGGACTTGGCCAGAATGTCAGGCCGGGACTTCACGGCGACGATCAACGAGCTACTGGACGAGGCGCTCAAGATGCGGCGCTTTCCGGGGATCGTCCTTGCCGATGGGCCCGCTGGACGACGGGCGCGCCTTGCCGGCACGGGCCTCGACGTCTGGGAGGTGATTGCCACCTATCGGAGCGTCGACCGTGACACGGTTCGGCTGCACAAGGCCCTTCCGTGGGTCCCCGAACCTGCCCTGCGCGCAGCGCTCGCCTACTTCGCAGCCTACCCCGCCGAGATCGACCAGCGCATCGCTGCAAGCGAGCGCTGGACCATGGAGGAGCTGAAGGCCCGACACCCGGCGCTCATGTCCGGGCACGAGTGAAGTTCTACCTCGACGAGGACCTGAGCCCGACGGTTGCGGAGCTAGCCAGGGACCGCGGGGTCGATGCCATCAGCGTGCACGAGGTCGGCGCGACCGGCCTGTCGGACTGGGAACAGCTCGACCGAGCGGCCAGCGCCGGGCGCTGTCTGGTCACGCGGAACCGCGATGACTTCGTCCGGCTCACCGTCGAATACTACGCGGCGGGCCGTCCCCACCGAGGTGTCTTGATTATCCCGTACACGCTGCCCGCCGATCAGTTCTCGCGGCTGGCCGATGCCCTCGTCGCCTACGCGGCTCACCGCCCAGGCGACGCGCCGGAGTACACGATCGACTTCCTGTGAACCGTCCGCGCTGATCGCGCCAGATCACCTCGCCGACCTGCGAAGGTGACGCCACTATCGCTCAGACGGACCCCGTCAGCGTGATCCGGCCGGGATGACGGACATTCGATGCCATCGTGACATCCCGGATCGGGCATCCCGCCAGACGCGGAGGGCCCGTTGTAGCGGGCGGCACTTGAATTTTCGGCGACTTAGGTTCTGGCAGTATTCCTGCAGCAAGAGCATTTCATGGCCCGAGAACAAGCCCGGAGGACGCAACGATGAAAATCATCTGCTCCCCCTGCCGCGCGGGCGGACACCGCGCCATCGTCCGCGAGGAAGAACCGATGACTGACGAACACGAAACGGTTGGCCTGTGCCTCGAACACAGCATCGCCGTCCTCGGGCAGATTCGTTCCCAGCTGGGCGGGTCGCTGGGGCGACAGCACGCGAGCCCCCGTGGGCACCCGAGTGAACGCCGACGCTCTCCACGCACCCAGGTGTCGTGGCCCGTGCGCCTCTGGGTCGGCCACGAAGCACTGAGCGGGCAGGTCGTGGACGCGAGTGCAAGCGGCATCGCCCTGGCCACGGCTCCGACGGCCGCAGTGAAGCTCGGCAAGGCCTACCGGGTCGAAGTCCTCGGTGGAAGTCACGGTGCCTCGGCGTTCATCGCTGAGGTCCGCAATGTCGGCGGCGGCAGGGTCGGCATGGAGATCAGGAACGTGTGAGGCGGGCGCGGCCGAGCGCCAGTTAGGGAGACCGGTCACGCTCATGTCTTCATCTCCGGGGGGAGGATAGCCGACTTCGAGAGCGAGGCCGGATTCCGCCGCGCCCACCGGCCGGCGTCGACGGCCGCGACGAAGTCGAGGACAGCCCGGTTGAAGGCCTCCGGCTCCTCCAGGTTGATGGCGTGGCCGGACTTGGGGAGGATCACGAGGCCGGCCGTCGGGATCTTCCGCTTCATGTGGAGCGACGGCTCCAGGCACGGCTCGTCCTCGTCGCCGGTCATGATCAGCGTCGGGACCTCCAGCGTCTCCAGCCGGTCGGTCAGCTCGAACACGCTCGGCCGCGTCATCTGCACGCCCCGCATGGTGAGGGCATGCCCCCGGGCCGAGCCGGCGGCGAAGAGGTCGTAGAACTCCTGGTAGCCCTTGGGGTCCTTGTCCATGAGCTGGACACGGGTGGGGCCGCGGCCGTAGAACGCGGCGACCTTGGCCATCCCCTCCTGCTCGAGGCCGCGGACCGTCGCCTCCACATCGCGCCGGAAGTCCTCGCCGGCCCCGCTGCCGTAGCCGCAGCCGCCCACGACGAGCGAGAGCGCGCGCCGGGGATAGGTCAGGCCGAAGTGGAGCGCCGCGTAGCCCCCCATGGAGAGCCCGCACACGTGGGCCCGGTCGATGCCAAGCGCGTCGAGCATCCCCCGGATGTCCTCCGCCGCCCGCTGCTGCGAGTACTTCGCGGGGTCGTCCGGCACGTCCGACGGCGGGTAGCCCCGAGCGTTGTAGGCGATCGTGCGGTAGCGGCGCGCGAAGACGCGGAGCGGGGGGTCCCAGGAGCGGCACTCCCCGGCAAACTCGTGGACGAGGATCAGGGGCACGCCCTGCCCGTACTCCTCGTAGGAGAGCGAGACACCGTCGTCCATCGTGGCCTTGGGCATGGTCTCCGTCCTTCCGATGACGTCGGGCGCGCCGAGCCTAACGGCACGCCTTCGACGCGGTCAAGGACAGCGGCAGTCAGACCGCGAGTGAGGTTCTATCCCGCCCGAGCCCACCAATGAGGCTCTGGTAGAGTCCAAAAATGCATACACCGTTGACGGACACTCAGGCGATGCTATCTTGATGCGCGACTATCTTGATGCGTGGAAGATGATGCGTATCCCCGCAAAGCGAATGACATTCCGCCTGCATCAGCCGACTATTGCGGGAATCGATGTTCTCGTCCAGACCGGTCTTGCTCCAAGCCGGAACGCCTTGATCGAGGCTCTTGTGGACCAGGCCCTCCGCGTACATCGCCGCCATGAGCGAGAAGCTCAAACGGAGAAGGTGTACAGGGAAGCCTTCCGCGATCCTGCGTACGTTGCCGAGCAACAAGAAGTCATCCGGGCGTTCGCCGCTGCGGATGCCTAGACTCCACCGCAATGGGTGAGGTGCGAGTCCCGATCGTCGTGGAGAATTCTCGGACGGGAGCCCGCTCCGAGGAGCTGATCGCACTCGCCGACACGGGCGCCACGCTTACCGTGGTCCCTGCGACCACCCTCAGCCACATCGGGATCGAGCCGGTTGGAAGCGTGGCCGTCGTTCTCGCTGACGGCCCGCGGGTTTCGCGCCGTGTGGGGAATGCCGTGATCGCGATCGACGGAGAGTCCGCCCCGTGCCGAGTGCTCTTCGGCGAAGCCGGCGACGCGGTGCTCCTTGGTCTCACAGTCCTGGAGCAGTTGGGCTTGGCCGTCGATCCGGTCCAGCGGCGGCTCGTCCCGACGGACTTTCTCCTCTACTAGGCTAGCCGAGGAACGGCAGCACGATCAGCGCGTCGGGGTCGAGCCCCGCGCGCTCGCAGACTTCCTGCGCCTCGAGCCTGTAACGTCTCCGCCCGCGCCTCGTCGCTGAGTAACGACCGGGCACGGACTTGTGTTGACGACAGCCCAGGCGATGCCGATGCAGGCAGTCATCGAGAACGCGCTCGAACTCTATCGGCGACAGCGGTTCCTCGAAGAAACGAATCGGGCGTTCGAAGCCCTCCGTGCCGACACAGAAGCGTGGCGCGCCGAGGAGGAAGAACGTGGAGCCTGGGACACAGCACTGTCGGACGGGTTGGCTGAGCCGTAAGCCATGGCAGAACCCGACCGCGGAGAGGTCTGGCTCGTGGACCTGAATCCGGTGCGAGGCCACGAGCCGGCCGGCGTCAGGCCCGGGCTCGTGATCTCGGTCGATCCCTTTAACCACGGTCCGGCCGGACTCGTGGTGCTGCTGCCCCTGACGATGGTCGCGAAAGGGATCCCCCTTCACGTCGAGGTGAACCCCCCCGAGGGAGGTGTGAGGACGACCAGCTTCGTCAAGTGCGATGACATTCGCTCCGTCGCCAAGGAGCGCCTGTCCCATCGCTGGGGAAAGGTCTCGACGGCGACGCTCGCGGCCGTCGAGGACCGGCTCAGGATCCTTATGGGCCTGTAAGCCCCATCAGCCGACCATCGCGGGAATCGATGCCCTCGTCCAGACCGGTCTTGCTCCAACACAGAACGAGGCCGCCGTCACCCCATGACCTCCTGTCTCCGATCAGCGACGGTGACCCGGTGCCCGCCGGGGTGGTACGCTCGGAGCGCCCGAGGAGGACCATGGTTGAGCCGGGCCGCGAGGACGTCACGCTGAACACCCTGCACGAGGATTTGACCGCGGGCTTCCGGGAGACGCGGGTGGAAATGCGCGCGGGTTTCGCCGACCTCAAGGCGACGCTGGTCGCGGGCTTCCGGGGCCTGCCGAGTCGCGAGTCGAGCGAGGAGATGGTGCGCCTGCTCCGCGAGGGAAACCGGCTGCAGGAGGCGCGGTTCGCGCAGCTCGACCTCCGCATCCGCGAGCAGCACCTGGAAACCCAGCAGATCCTCCACGCCGTGGCCGAGGGCCAGCGCGCCCTGGTCAGCGAGGTCAGGACCCTCTCCGCGGACATCAAGGCCCTGATCGCCCGCCTCGACGCAATGATCAAGGGGCGGGGCGACGGGAGCCCTGCCCCGTAGGCTTCAAGCCTGCGCCCGCCTGGCCCGGCTCCCCTGAGGGGACCCGGACCGCGAGGCGCGCTTCCGTGTGGGCGACCTTGGCCTCTTTGAATCGACCGCTTTCCTGCGATAGAGTTCCCGCGGCGGTCCTCAACCCGAGCGCCGGGGATCGCATCGGAGCGTCCGGAGGGGACATGTGAGCTTTGTCAATGAAGGTCGATCGCCGGTCCGGCCGGGCGAGCCCGCGCCGGACTTCACCCTGGCCGCCGCGCACGCGACCGGCACGGTCTCGCTCGCGGACTACCGCGGCCAGCGTCCGGTCCTGCTCGTGCTCCTCCGGGGGCTCTACTGACCCTTCTGCCGGCGACACGTCGTGTCGCTCGGGGTCACGGCGGAGAAGCTCCAGCGGGTGGGCGTCGCGACGCTCGCGGTCGTCGCGACCGCTGCGGACCGGGCGCGCCTCTTCTTCCGGTTCCGCCCGCCGCGGGTCCCGGTTGGCGCCGACCCCGATCTCACGACCCATCGGGCCTATGGACTGCCGAACATGGAGCCGAGCCAGGAGCTTTGGGCCGCGATCCAGAACGTCGCGTCGACTCTCTCCCGCGAGCTGAACCTGGGCGTCCCGCCGGACGAGGCGTATGCGGCCATCGACCGGCTCGACGGCTACAAGAAGGACCAGAGCGACACCGCGGATCTCGAGCGGCATCGCGCGCAGGGCACCGGCCAGTTCCTCGTGGATGCGAGCGGGACAGTCCGCTGGGCGAACATCGAGTGCGCGCGCGAGGGGCTGGCGGGCGTCGACAAGTTCCCTGCGGACGAGGAGCTGCTGGCGGCGGCCCGCGCGCTCTGAGGGTGCGGCCCGCGCGGCCGCGCTAGTGACGGCCAGGAGAGATGCTTATGGGGAGAGGAACGGTATACCCGTGGCCCGCATCGTTCCGATCCTGACCGACCGGCTGCCGTCGCTCAACGAAGCGCTGGCCGCGTGGCGCGCGGCGGGAGAACCCGACGCGGCATTCGCCGACGATCTCGAGCGGATCGGTGCCGCCGACCGGCCGCCGGCCAATCCGTGGGCGTCGTAATCGACACGAGCGCACTCGTCGCCGCCGAGCGCGTCGGCGCCGTCTGGGATGACTCCCTCGCAGCAACCGGCGGCGAGAGTGTCGTGAGGGGCCCGCGCGATGAGGCGCATTTCCGACAGGTGCCTGACCTCAGGGTCGAGACCTTGCGGGCATAAGTAGATGCACTAGCCGAGGAACGGCAGCACGACCAGCGAATCGGGCTCGAGCCCCGCGCGCTCGCAGACCTCCTGCGCCTTGAGCATGTAGGCCTCCGCCCGCGCCTCGTCGCCCAGATCGAGGTGGAGCGTCGCGAGCCCGTCGTAGCAGGGGAACAGGAGCTGAGGCTCGCCCATCCGCTCGGCCAGGGCCAGGGCCTCACCGTAGTAGCCGAGCGCCCGCTCCGTCTCGCCCTCGCACTGATAGATCTGGCCGAGGACGATCAGCGGCACCGCGAGGTGGTCGAGCTGACCGAGCTGCCGATCCAGGTCGATGGCCTGGAGCGCCGCCTGGATGCCCTCCTCCTCGCACCGGTCGGTGAGCGCACAGTAGGCGACGGCCAGGTTCGCGTAGAGCCATGACTGGAACCCGAGGTCCCCAATCTTCCGGGCGGTCTCGAGGCCGGTGAGGCAGGTGTCGATCCCCTTCCGCGGATCGACCTGGCTGTGGAGGACGCCGAGGTTCGTGTAGGCCCGGCAGGCGACGCGGAGGAGGTCGTGCGCGCGGGCGACCTCGACGCTGCGCTCGATCTCGCTGATGGCCCGCTCGCGCTCGCCGAGGCGCGCCCAGGCGACGCCGAGGGTGTTGCGCGACTGGGCGATGACGGCCGCGGCCTCGGCACCGACCGCCTCCGGGCCCTCCCCTCCCGCCCTGTCGAGGGCGTGCTGCGCCAGCGTGAGGGCCTGCTCCGCCCACTCGATGGCCCGGGGGTTGTCGCCGCTGCGAAACGCGAGCCGTCCCATCTCCTGGAACAGGTGGGCGCGCTCGATGTCGTGAGTGCCGGGGGCCAGGACCTCGAGCCCGCGCTGGAAGGCCTCGAGCGCCCGCTGCCGCTCGCTCGCGTCCCAGAGGAGGCCCCCGACCTTCCGGTGCATCCGCCCCTGGATCTCCGCGTCGCCCAGCTCCTCGGCGCGCGCCAGCACCGCCTCGTAGTGCTCGAGCGCCGCGCCGCGCTGCCCGGTCAGCGCGAGCAGGTCGCCGAGGCGCTCCCTGACCTCGAGCTCTTCACGCTCGTACCCGGCGCACCCGGCGATCGTCTGGAAGGCGAGCGCATAGTGCCGGAGGGCGTCGTCGTTGGCGTAGACCACCCGGGCCCGGTCGCCGGCCAGGAGGAGGTAGCGGACGCCGCGCGGGCGATCACCGCTCAGGCTGAAGTGGTGCGCGAGCGCCTCGATCTCCTCCAGCCGGTGAGGGCGCCCGCCACAGAGCACCTCGAGCCCCTCGCCGGCCCGGCGGTGGAGCTCCGCGCGCCGGCTGAGGAGCACGTTCCCGTAGACGACCTCCTGGATCAGCGAGTGAACGAAGCGATACCTCGGCTCGCCGCTCTCGGCGCGCGCCCGAGGGACCTCCTCGACCAGCTCGACCTCCTGCAGCAGGTCGAGCGCCGAGTCGAGGGCGTCACCGATATCGGAGACGATCCGCAAGAGCGCGAGGTCGAAGGTGTCGCCGAGGACCGCGGCGTCCTGGAGCACGCGCCGGGCGGGCCGCGGGACGCGGTCGATGCGTGAGAGGAGGAGCGCCTCGATGGTTCGCGGCACGTCGACGACCGCGTCGCCCTGGGCGCACGCCCAGCCCTCGCCCTCGCGCCGGAGCACGCCGCCGGCGATCAGCTCGCGGACGATCTCCTCCAGGTAGAGCGGGTTCCCGCCGGCGCGCTCGACGACGAGGTCCCGCAGCCGGTCCGGGATCCGCGGCAACGAAGCGTGGAAGAACGCCCCGAGGATCCGCGCGGCCTCCGACCGGCCGAGGGGCGCGAGCCGGATGATCGTGCTCGTCACGCGGGCCGTGACGAGCCCCTGCGCCTCGAAGCCCGGCCGGTGCGTGACGAGCACCATGAGCGGCCGGGCGGCGAGCCGGTCGGCGGCGAACCGGAGCAGCTCGACCGAGGCCGCGTCGGCCCAGTGGAGATCCTCCACCAGGAGCAAGAGCGGCCCCTGCTCGAGCCGCCGCTCGAGGAGCCGCCGCGCCGCGAGGAAGATCTGGCGCTTGAGCTGCTCAGGCTCGACGTGGCGCACGGCCTCCTCGGAGGCGAACCCCTGGACCCAGGCCAGGATCGGGGTGATCGCGGAAGCCTCGGCCTCGCCGATCCCGATCTCGCGGACGCCGGCGACGACCCGGTCGGCCGCCGCCGCCGGCGTGTCCTCCCCCGTGATGCCGAAGGCCTGCCGGAGGAACGCGGCGAAGACGCCGTAGGTCTGCTCGCCGAGCGCGCTGCACACGGCGCGCCGTACGGTGACGTCCCGCAGCCGGCCCTCCGCCTCGAGGCCGCCGAGGAACTCGGCCAGGAGGCGGGACTTGCCGACGCCGGCCTCGCCAACCAGGCTGACGACCTGGGCCGAGCCGGCGAGCATCCGCTCGAAAGCGGCGTGCAGCTGGCCGAGCTCCTCGTCGCGCCCGACCAGCGGCGCCACGAGCCCATGCGCCTCGAGGCCGCGGAGCGGCTGGGGCGCTTCCAGCGCGGACAGCAAGCGGTAGGTCGGCACCGGCTCGCGCTTGCCCTTGACCGTGAGGGCCTCGGCGGGGTCGAAGCCGAAGGCATGCTCGGTCAACCGGTGCGTGCTCGCGGCCACCAGCGTCTCGCCTGCCGCCGCCGCGGAGAGGAGCCGGGCGGCGGTGTTGACGGTGTCGCCCGTCACCGCATACGCCGCGCTTGCCGCCGCCCCCAGGGTGCCGGCGACGACCGGCCCGGTGTTGACGCCGACGTGCAGCGCCACCGGCGACCCGAAGCAGGGCTCCCACCGCGCGGCGAGCGGCCGCATCTGCGCGTGCATCGCGAGCGCGGCATGGAGCGCGCGCTCCGGGTCGTCCTCATGCGCGCTCGGCGCGCCGAACACGGCCATGACCGCGTCGCCGACGAACTTCTCGACGAACCCCTCGTACCGCTCGACGACGCCCGCCAGAGTCGCGAAGAGGTCGCTCTGGAATGCGCGGACGTCCTCCGGATCGAGCCGCTCGCTCAGCGCGGTGAATCCGGAGAGATCGGCGAAGAGCACGGTGACAGCGCGGCGGTCGGTGTCCGGACGGGCCTCGCCGCGCGGGGCGGCCGCCGCCGGCGGCGGGGCCGTCGGCGCAGGGTCCGGCGACGGGCCCGCCAGTCTGGCGCCGCACTTCGGGCAGAACGCGAAGTCCGGAGCGCAGGCGGCTCCGCACCCGGGGCACAGGACGGGAAGCCGCGCGCCACACTTCGGACAGAAGGCGAAGTCCGGCGAGGCCTCGAAGCCGCAGCCCGTGCAGGTCACGTGAGTACTTTACGCCATCTCTGCGGTATGATCCCAGCGTCGCCCGGTGAGTGCGGTGGCGAAAGGAGGACCATCCACGTGACTTCCCCCGACGGACGCCAGTCGCCCGTTCAGCCAGGAGAGCCGGCGCCGGACTTCGTCCTGCCGGCCGCGCACGCCGAGGGCACGGTTTCGCTGTCCGGGTACCGAGGGCGCCGCCCGGTCCTCGTGGCCCTCTTCCGCGGCCTCTACTGACCGTTCTGTCGGCGACACGTCGTGTCGCTCGGCAGCACGGCGGACAAGCTCCAGCGCGAGGGCGTGGAGACCCTGGCGGTCGTGGCGACGGCGCCCAGCCGCGCACGCCTCTACTTCCGCTTCCGCCCCTCGAGGATCCCGGTCGGCGCCGATCCCGAACTGGTCACCCACCGCGCCTACGGCCTGTCGAGCGGTCCCCTGACGCCCGAGGTGAGGGAAGCCATCGAGGCCGCCGCGCAGCGGCTGGCCGGCGAGCTGAAGTTGCAGATACGCCCCGACGGAGCCCTCCAGGCGATCGCAGGGCTGGACGGCTGGCAGGTCGATGCCAGTGACGGGGACGCGAGCCACGCCCAGCTGATCGGACAATTCCTGGTGGACGGAGACGGCATCGTCCGCTGGGCCAACGTCGAGTGCGCGCGGGACGGGCTCGCCGGCATCGCCGGCTTCCCGACCGACGAGGACCTCCTGGCCGCGGCGCGATCGCTCTGAGACACCCGCACCGGCGCCCTTCCTCGAGCGCCCGCCGACGAGCACCGTTCTGTTACAACGAACACATGGGCACGACGGTCCGGAACCTGGACGAGACATGCTCGCGTCGCCCTCCGGCGCCGTCTGGCCGGCCGACTGTGAACGAGCAGTTTGAAACCGCCTGGCGCCTGCACCTCTTCCTGACCGCGCGGCCTCACGGAGCCCGGGACATGCCTACGGCCCGAATCTCGCCCCCGCGGGAAATCCATGGCTTTCGGAAGCGCTTCCCGGCAAGCTCAGCCGAGGGCACCGGCGCTGTGAGGCGTGGATCCTGCGTCGTCACGCCTGTCAGCGGTCAAGCGGGCAGGAGCGCGAACCCCTCGCGGCTAGCGGCATCCCGGAGGCGTTCGTCCACGCACACGAACGTCTCGCCCACGGGCGTATCCTCGCACCACACGAGGGCGGCCGCGAGCTGGAGAGCGTCCCCGGCGCGGAGCGGATGGGCGGCGAGCAAGCGCCCGGCGCGCTCGCGGAGCCGAAGGGTGGGCGCGACGACGTCCGCGTCCTCGACGAGGCCGGCGAGGCGGTGCAGAGCCTGCTCGAGCGACCGCGCCGGCAGCCGCACTTCACGGTGCCGGCGGTACAGTGCCGACTGGCATTCCAGCGGGCTTCCCCACCAGAGCGCCCGAGTCGCATCGGCGCGGAGCGCGGTAACCAGGATGTCGGACTGAGGGGCGGACAAAAGGGTCGGGACGAGCGCGGAACTGTCCCAGAACATCAGCGCCCTTCCGCACGCTCCTCCAGCAGGGCGCGCAGGACGCCAGAGCCCACCGCCGGCCCCCGGGGCGGTCGGCGCAGGAACGGCCGGAGTCGTCCGGTGCCCAGAGCGAGCAGCCCAGCGCGAGCCAGGCGCTCACGGCGCGAGGCGACCCCCTCCGCGCCGCGCAGCCCCACGAGCTTGGCGACCGGCCGCCCGCGGTCGGTGATGAGAACGTCTTGACCGTGCCGGGCGGCCGCCAGATAGCGGCTGAGCTGTGCCTTGAGCCGGGCGACGCCCACCTGGGTCATGTGACCATCATGGTCACTTCGCCGCCTGGTGTCAACGACTCCAGTTGGATACAGCATCACGCCGGGACGTAGGACCTCGGGACGGCGTCAGGTCACTTGAGGACGGACGAACTCCACGATCGCACGGCAGGTGGAGGGCCTCGCGGTCGTACCTGCCTGAGAATGGAACCGCAGATGTCGTTCCGAACATCAGAGAGTAAGAAACTCAATGAGTTACAAACGTGATCTTGAGACGAGCGTCCAAGCTTTGGTGTGGGCACGGGTGCTGGCGGCGCAGCAGGGAACCTCCGTGAGCCGTCTTCATCGGGAGCGAGGATTTCATCTGGGGGAAAGATCCACGGCAGCCGGGAAGAGTGGCGAAACCCCGCTCGTGCGAGATCCTCGCCTGACAAGTCCAGATACGCGAGACCTCTTCGGCGTGTTCTCCGCTGGACTCACCCGCCAGCGCTGAGGAGAGGCCGACGTCCGACCCGGCGGCGCGTCACGGGTGAATCACCCCATCTCCCCCCTTGGGAAGCCTGTCGCCGCCGGGTCCGGCGGGCGGGATCGGGTAGAGGGGGCGAGTCGATGCTTGACCGGGATCTCACCTGCGATGTATGTTGCGATGTATACGGAGGCCGTCCTGGCGAAGATGGTCCGCAAGCAGGTGTACCTGGAGGCGAGTCATGAGCGGGTGCTGAAGGATCGGGCCCGGCAGTACCGGGTCACCGAAGCGCAGCTCATCCGCCGCTCGATAGACCAGGCACTCAAGCCGGGGGCCGTGGACACGGTGGACCCGGCGGCCTGGAAGGAACTCAAGCGTCGCATCGCTCGCCGGCGCAAGAGCTCCGGCCCCGCGACGATCAGATCGTGGACGCGCGCAGCGCTCTATGACCGGTGACGTGCTGATCGACACGAACGTCGTTGTCTACACCTATGCCGACGGCGACCGGCGCAGGCAGCCACGGGCGATCGAGGCCCTCGACCGACTTTCCGCCAGCGGCCGGGGAAGACTGTCCACCCAGGTGCTCGGCGAGGTCTTTCGTGTGTTGACGACCAGGAGCCGGCCGCGGGGTCGCGGTCTCGGATGCCGTCACCGATCTCGCGATTCTCGCCCGGGCCTGGCCGGTCTATTCCGTCACGCCGCTGATCGTTCTCGAGGGGGCGCGGGGCGTACGCGACCATCGCTTGAGCTATTGGGATGCGCAGCTCTGGGCGACGGCCCGCCTCAACCAGGTCTCGACGATCCTCACCGAGGACTCGACGCACGGACGGGTGCTGGAAGGCATCCAATACCTGAACCCGTTCGCTCCGGCCTTCGACCTCGCCGCGCTCGGCTGAGCCGCGCGGCCTCCTACTGCGCCCGCAGCGTGTAGATGGAGCCGACGACGCTCGGCCCGTAGCGCTCCGGCGCGAACGCGTGAGCCAGGATCGCCTTGGCTCTCCAGCCGGTGCAATGGCCAGGCGCAACGACGCGGGGCCGGATTCGCTCCCTCAAGTCTCGAACGGTAGCTTCGATACGTGCTTCCATCGCCTTGCCGCTCAGGTGGTAGCCCCCCAGCACCACGTCGATCGCAGTCCCTCCGAACTGCGCCTGCGCGCCGAGTGATGCGTTGACGACTCCGGCATGGGAGCAGGCCGACAGCACCGTGACGCCGCGGCCACGAACCTGGGCGGCCACGAAGCGCTCGTCGAGGATGAGCGGGTCTGCTTCCCCCTCATCACGGCGGAAACTGTGGTGGCCCACGAGGCCCTTCTCGTACTCGGTGACCCGGTCGATCTGCCCGCTGCCCACGAAGAAGCCGTCGCAGAGCACGTGGGCCTCGGCGTGCTTGGCGACCCGGCCACCAGCGGCCTCCACCGCCTCGAAGCTCGGCTCCGGCGCGAGCATGATCATCGTCCCGGTCGGGAGGAGGATCCCGCGCTGATCGGGCCGGTCGGGGTGCAGATCCACGAGGACGGGCGCGCTGAGGCCCGCCTTCCTCCGCGCCTCGGTCACGGCAGCGACAACCTCGGGCAGCGCTCCGCTGTGGTCAGAGTGCCAGTGGGACAGAAACACGAGCTCGATCTTCGCCAGATCAACCCCGAGGCGCGCCGCATTGGTGAGCCAGAGGTCGGCATAGGGTCCGACGTCGAAGAGCATCGTGCGCTCGTCGTGGCCTCGCCTTCCCGTCACGAGGACTGACAGACCGTGACCGGCGCAGCACAACCGGTCGAACACCACCTTGCAGGGGTGCCCATTGTAGGTCCGGCTGGTAGGTAGGCGCGGGACGAGGTGCGCCACTTCCGGCGTCTGCGGCACACCTTCGGCGATGCTGGACAGCGTGTCCGTCTCGTTGTCGACGACGACGAGCAGGCGGAGCTCGTCCAGCGTCATCGCATCAGCACCCGGCATGGGCCGACCCATATCACGCTCCGCCCTTGGCCATCGCTCGATCTCCTCCCGCCCCCAAGAGGACCGCACCAGGGTCAGTTCCTCAACCAGAAAATGGTCTGGCGTTCCGGGCGCAGGCTCCTGGGATGCCCGCGGGAGCGACGGCGTTCGGCCCCACTGTCCACGACTCCCGACACTTGTGCGACGGTGAGGCGGCCGGTAGAGTCGACGCGTGGGAGGGATCCGTGGCTGAACCCCTGATGACGCGGCGCTTCACCGTCGACGAGTACTACCGCATGGCCCAAGCGGGGGTGCTCACCGAGGACGATCGCGTCGAGCTGATCGAGGGGCAGATCGTCCTGAGGGAGCCGATCGGCCCGTACCACGCGGGCACCGTGAGGCGGCTCAACCGTCTCTGGACGACTCGACTTGGCGCACGGGCGGTCGTGGACGTCCAGAACCCCGTCCGGCTCGGCGCGCACTCCGAGCCCCAGCCGGATCTGGTCTTGCTTCGCCCTCGCCACGATTTCTACGCCGACACGCATCCGGAACCCGCGGACGTGCTCCTCGCCATCGAGGTGGGGGGGACGAGCGCCGAGGGCGACCGGACGGTGAAGATGCCGCTCTACGCCAGGGCGGGCATCCGCGAGGCCTGGCTGGTCGACCTCGCGGCGGATCGCGTCGAGGTGTACCGGCGGCCCAGCGACGAGGGCTACCGGGATGTCCGGAGGCTCGGCCGCGATCAGACGCTGAGCGCCGAGGCGTTCCCGGACGTCACCCTGACCGTCGGCGACCTCCTCGGATAGCGGCGGAGTACACAAAGTGAAGGGGTTCGAGGTCGTCGGCCCCTACTGTCTCCGTGTCGAGTTCGCAGATGGGCTGGAGCGCACGATCAACTTCCGACCGGTCTTGGAGGGCGAACTCTACGGTCCCTTGCGTGATCTGAGCGTGTTCAATTCGGTGTCGCTAGTAGAAGGCCAGCTAACCCGTCACAGGCGCGCGAACTCGTGCAACAGGGTGACCACGAACTTCTCGTAGAGGTGCAGGCCTTCCACGGTGAAGTACTCGTTGGCGACGTGCTCACGCCCCATCCGGCCGAGCCCGAAGCCGACGGCCGGCAGGTTGAGGGGCGGGGCGCTGAACACCGCCATGGGGATGCCGGCGTAGTAGATCGGCCAGCAGACGGTCTTCACCCCATGGAGATCGGAGGCCCGGATCGCCGCCTGGACGAAGGGGGCACGCAGGGAAGTCTTCGACGGGTTGTAGCAGCCCTGGATCTTGATCTCGACCTCCGGGAAGCCGTGACGGTCGAAATGCTTCCGGAGTTTCGCCCGGATCTCGTCCATGGTCTGGTCGGGCACGAGCCGGATGTCGATCTTCGCCAGGGCGCGGTCGGGGAACATGGTCTTCACGTAGGCCCCGGTGTAGCCGGAGAGGTAGCCGTCGATGTTGATATTGGGCCGCATCAAGAACGTCTCGAACAGCTCGCGCCCGGACTTGCCTCGCTTGAACTTGTAGATGCCCAGATCGCGCTTCGTCTGCTCCTCGTCGAAGCTCGCCTTGAGCTGCTCCAGGAGCTCCCGATCCTCCGCCGACGGCGGGCGCACGTTGTCGTAGAAGCCCTCCACGAGGATGTGGCCGTCCTGGTCCTTCAGGGTGGCGAGGGCCTGCGCGAGGCGCCACGCGGGCGAATCGACCCACAGGTCCTGGGGGGCGAACAGGGGGCCCTTGGCCGGCCCGCCCCACTCGCCGCCGCGGATCTCCAGCTCGCCGAACGCGATCCCCCGGTTGCCGAGGTAGAGGACCTGGTCCCCCTTGGCGTTCTGCGAGGGGTTGAGGTAGTAGGCGGCGTCGGCCGGCTTGAGCTCCTCGAGGAAGCGCTGCCGGAAGGGGCCCACGAAGTTCATGCTGCCGAGCTCTTCCTCGCCGTCGAAGGTGAAGATGACGTTGACGGGGATGTCGCCCCGGACGGCCCGCAGCGCGCGCAGGGCGTTCACGAAGCCCATGATGGGGCCCTTCTGGTTCCGGGCGCC
>JACQWC010000006.1 GCA_016209635.1 Candidatus Rokuibacteriota bacterium
GGCGTTCATCGTCGCGGCGATCCTCTACCTTTTCCTGGTCTCGTTCAGCGAGCTCATCTTTCGGAGCGCCCATCGAGCGGTGCGCTGGCGGTGAAGCCCTCGACCACGGAGGGGCGGTGACGTGGAGTTCACGATCAAGCTCCTGGCGCAGGGAGCGGTCGTCTCGCTCCTCCTCGCGATCGTAGGCATCACCGGTGGGACCCTGCTCGCGCTCGCCCTGAATCTGCTCGCGTTCTCTCGCTTCGCCGCTCTCCGAACCCTGTACCACGTCTACATCTACTTCGCGCGCGGGACGCCGCTGCTGGTCCAGGCGCTCCTCGTCTTCTACGCCCTGCCGGCCTTCGACCTGCGGGCCGGTCCGTACGTGGCCGGGAGCCTGGTGCTCGCGATCTACCTCGGCGCGCTCTTCGCCGAGGTCTTCCGGGGCGGCGTGCTGGCGATCCCGCGCGCGCAGTGGGAGTCGGCCAAGAGTCTCGGCCTCCCGCCGACCGCCCTTTTCCGGAAGGTCGTCGTCCCGCTCGTCAGCCGCTACACGCTGCCGCCCTACGTGAACGTGTGCGTGATGAGTATCAAGGCTTCCTCCGTGCTCTCCATCATCAGCGTGTGGGAGCTCACCCTGGCGGCGCGCGAGATCATCGAGCGAACCCTGGACGTGTTCTCCGTGCTGTCGCTCGCGGCGCTCTTCTACTTCGTGATGTGCTTCTCCATCGATCGTCTCGGACGCCGGCTCGAGTACCGACTGATGCTGAAAGGCTTCGTGGGGGAGCGCGCATGATCGAGATTCGCGGGCTGCGCAAGTCGTTCGGTCATCACGAGGTCCTCCGGGGCGTTGAGCTCGACGTCGCCGACGGTGAGGTGCTCACGCTGATCGGCCGGAGCGGCTGCGGCAAGACGACACTGCTTCGCTGCATCAATTTCCTCGAGGAGTACGACGCTGGCGAGATTCGGCTGGACGAGACGGCGCTCTGGTACCGACTGGGGTCGGACGGCCGGCGGACTCGCGTGCCCGAGCCCGTGGTGCGGAAGATGCGTCAACAGATGGGGATCGTCTTCCAGCAGTACAACCTCTTCCCCCACATGACCGCCCTCGAGAACGTGAGCCTCGGTCCCCGTTTCGCTCAAAACCTGGCCGCGCGCGAGATCGAGAAACTCGCCCGGGCGTGGCTGACGCGGGTCGGTCTCGAACGGAAGATGACCTCGTATCCGTACCAGCTCTCCGGTGGGGAGCAACAACGGGTGGCGATTGCGCGTGCCCTCGCGATGCGCCCCAAAGTGCTCCTCCTCGACGAGATCACTTCGGCGCTCGACCCGGAGCTCGTCGGGGAGGTGGAGGACGTCATCCGCTCCCTGCTGTCCGAGCGCATCATGATGGTTCTCGTCACCCACGCCATCGGGTTCGCGCGAGAGATCGCCCACCGGGTCGCGTACGTCAATGATGGGCGGATCGCGGAGATCGGGCTCCCCGCGGAGGTACTCGATGCTCCTCAGGACCCGACCCTGAAGGAGTTCCTGCGCCGGATCCGATAAGGAGATCGCCTGTGAAGCTCGACGTCGGCATGCTCACCCATGATCTCAAGAGCCTCCCCGCCTACGCGCGGAAGGTCGAGGCGCTCGGCTTCGACTGCCTCTGGTCCTCCGAGACGCAGCACGACCCTTTCCTGCCGCTCGCGGTCGCCGCCAGCGTGACCTCCCGGATGAAGCTCGGCACCGCCATCGCCGTGGCGTTCCCTCGGAGCCCGATGATCCTGGCGCACATCGGCTGGGATATCCAAAAGGCGTCGGACGGACGGTTCATCCTGGGCCTGGGCTCCCAGGTGAAGGGCCACAACGAGCGGCGCTTCTCGGTGAAGTTCGAGTCTCCCGGCCCCAGGCTCCGGGAGGTCGTCCTGGCGCTCCGGGCCATCTGGGACTGCTGGCAGAACGGGACGAAGCTCAACTTCAAGGGCCAGTTCTACCGCTTCGACCTGATGACCCCGTTCTTCAACCCCGGCCCGATCGAGCACCCGAGGATTCCCGTCTACATCTCCGGCGTCAACCGGTACATGTGCCGGATCGCGGGCGAGGTGTGCGACGGCCTGCACGTCCACCCGTTCAACAGCGAGAAGTACCTCCGCGAGTTCGTGCACCCCGCCGTGGAGGAGGGGCTCCGGGCGTCGGGCCGCGCCCGCGCCGACTTCACCTACGCGACGTCGACCTTCGTAGTCGTCGGCGACACCGAGGAGGAGCTGCAGCAGAACCGCCAGTCGGTGAAGCAGCAGATCGCGTTCTACGCCTCGACCCGGACGTACGAGCCCGTCCTCGCCGCCCACGGGCTCGAGGGTCTGGTGCCGCACCTCCACAGGAAATCGGTCGAGGGCGACTGGAAGGGCATGGCCGATCTCATCACCGACGAGATGGTGGACCTCTTCGCCGTGACCGGGAGCTACGACACGATCGGGCGCCAGATCATGGATCGCTACGCCGGCCTCCTCGACCGCACCGGGCTCTACCAGCCCTACCAGCCGGGGCTCGACGACCCGCGGCTGCCGCGCCTGGTCCAGGAATTCAATCGATGAAGGCGCTCGCGTTCGACGAGTTCGGCGGCCCGGACAAGCTCCGGCTGGGAGAGGTTCCCGATCCCGTGGCGGGGCCGGAGGACGTGCTCGTCCGCGTCCGCGCGTGCGCCCTGAACCACCTCGACATCTTCGTCCGGGAGGGGATCCCGGCGCTCAGGACCCCGCTCCCCTTCTGGACGGGCTCGGACATCGCCGGGGAGGTCGCCGCGGTCGGCGCCGCCGTCGAGTCCGTCAAGGTCGGGGACCGTGTCGCCGTCAACCCGAACCTCACCTGCGGCCGCTGCGAGTTCTGCGTCCGGGGCGAGGACAGCCTCTGCGTCGCGTACGGCATCCTCGGCGAGCACATCCCGGGCGGCCTGGCGGAGCTGGTGCGGGTCCGCGGCGACAACGTGCTCCCCCTCCCCGCCCACATCGGGTACGAGGACGCCGCGTCGTTCATCCTCACCAACATGACCGCCTGGCGCATGGTCGTCACCCAGGGCCGCGTCCGCGCCGGGGAGGACGTCCTCATCCTCGGCGTGGGGGGCGGCGTCTCCTCGACCGCGGTGCAGATCGCCAAGCTCTGCGGCGCGCGAGTCCTGGTCACCTCGTCGAGCGACGAGAAGCTCGAGCGCGCCCGGCAGCTCGGCGCCGACGTCACCATCAACTACGCGCGCGAGGACTGGGCGAAGGCGGTCTGGGAGCAGACGGACCGGCGCGGCGTCGACGTCGTCATCGAGAGCGTCGGCGCCGCGACGTGGAAGCAGTCGCTCCGCTCGCTCGTCCGGGGCGGGCGGCTGGTCACCTGCGGCGCCACCACCGGGCCGATCGGCGAGACCGACATCCGCGTCGTCTTCTGGAAGCAGCTCCACATCATCGGCTCGACGATGGCCTCCCGGCGCGAGTTCAACGACGTGATGCGCCTCTTCTTCCAGGGGCGACTCCGGCCCATCGTCGACGCGGTCCTTCCGCTCACCGAGGGCGCGGCCGCCCAGCGGCGGCTCGCCGAGGGCCAGCAGTTCGGGAAGATCGTCCTGCGCGTCTAAATTAGAAGAGGTCCCACCATTCGCCGCGGGCCGCCATGACCGAACTGGCCTCCGCCAGGATGATCCGTCCCGTTCGCATGATATAGACACGGGCGGCGATCGCGAGGGCGTGGCGCACGTTCTGCTCGACCAGGAGCACCGTCACGTCCCGCCGCTGGACGATCTCCTGGATCGTCTCCATGATGCGCTCGACGAGGCGCGGGGCCAGGCCAAGCGAAGGCTCGTCGAGGAGCATGAGGCGCGGCTCCCGCATGAGCGTCATCCCGAGGCTCAACATCCGCTGCTCGCCGCCCGAGAGCGTCCCGGCGACCTGGCGCTGGCGCTCGCCGAGAACAGGCAGAAGCTCGAAGACTCGCTCCCGGCGCTCCGCGACGAGGGCCCGGTCGCCAACGCTGAAGGCGCCAAGGTCCAGGTTTTCGCGCACCGTGAGGTCGGCAAACACGGCGTGTTCCTGGGGCACAAAGGCGAGCCCGTGCCGCACGCGCTCCGACGTGGCCAGACCCGCAATCAAACGCCCATTGAAGCGGATTTCGCCACGCCACGCCGGCAGCAACCCGAAGATCGCCTTGAGCGTGGTGGTCTTCCCGGCGCCGTTGTGACCCATGAGGGCGACGATCTCGCCGGTGCGGACCTCGAGCGAGACGTCGAAGACGATCTGCTTGCGGAGGTAGCCGGTGGCGAGGTCTCGAACGACCAGAAGGTCGGCCCCGGTGGCCATCGGAGGACCTTCCCGAAGTAGATCTCGGCGAGGCGCCGGTCAGCCATCAGCTCCTCCGGCCGGCCCTCGGCGATGATCCGCCCCGCCTCCATGAAGTAGGCGTGATCCGCGATGGCCGTGACGACCTCCAGGTTGTGCTCGACAATACACACCGTTTTCCCGAGAGCCGCCAGCCGCCGGATCAGATCCAGGATCCGGCCCACCCACTGCGCGTCCACCCCCGCTGCCGGTTCGTCCAGGAGGAGCACGTCCGCCTCCGTCGCGAGGAGCCGCGCCAGCGCCACGAGCTTCTGCTCGCCGAAGGCCAGCGAGGCGGCCAGCTCCTCGGCCTTGTCCCGAAGCCCGACGAAATCGAGATAGCTGAGGGCCTTCCAGCGGTTCTCCCGCTCTGCCCGCGCGACTCGGCCCGGCGCGAAGAACAAAGGGCCGAGCCGCTCGCCAGCCTGCTCGGGGATCGAAAGCAGCACGTTGTCGATGACCGAGAGGCGCTCGAACAGCCGCACATCCTGAAACGTGCGCGCCAGGCCCAAGTGGACGCGCTGCCACGGCGGGAGCCCCGTCGCGTCGCGGCCGTGGAGCACGACCGCGCCCGCTTCGAGCGGCAGGAAGCCCGTGATCAGATTGAACACCGTGGTCTTCCCCGCGCCGTTCGGGCCCACGAGCGCCGTCACCTTTCCCGGCGTGAGGGTGAGCGTCAGGTTGTCCGCCGCCTTGATTCCGCCGAAGCTCTTCCTGAGCCCCTGGGCGCGGAGCGCGGCGCCGGCATCCTCGCGCACCGGTCGGGTCGCCAACGCGACGGCCGGAGCGGGTCCCCGCTCGGGCGGTGCGTGCGCCCGGCGCCGGATCCGAAGGCTCTCGGGCAGGATGCCCTCCGGACGGAAGCGCATGAAGAGGACGAGGAGCATGCCGAAGATCAAGCTCCGGATGGCGTCCACGATCTCCCGGCGTGCCTCGAGGAAGCGGAGGATCTCCGGGAGCCCGACGAAGAGCGTGGCGCCGACGACCGTGCCGAGCAGATTTGCCGTTCCGCCGAGCACCACCAGCGCCACCAGGAAGATGGAGCGATCGAGCGAGAAGCTGAATGGGTTGATGAACGTGTGGTAGTGCGCGAGGAGGGCGCTCGCGACTCCCGCAAGCCCGCCGCTCACCGAGAAGACCAGGACCTTGAAACGGAGCACGCTCTTGCCGGCCGCGAGCGTGGCGCGCTCGTCATCCCGGATGGCCTTCAGCACGCGTCCCAGCGGTGACTCGCCGATCCGGTACGCGATCAGGAATGTGACGAGGGCCGCCATTGCCATGAGCGGCAGGAATTGAGCGGGCGTGGTGAGCTGAAGCCCGAACGCGTTCGGCCGTGGGATCCCGGAGACACCGGTCCGGCCCTGCGTGAGGTCCACCCACGAGACCATGAGTCCGTAGATCACCATCTGGAATGCGAGCGTCAGGAGGATCAGGTACTCCCCGTGAACCCGGAGCGCTGGCAGCGTCACCGCGCCCGCCAGGATCGTCGTCATGATGACCGCGACCAGGATGGTCCAGGGAAAGGGAACGCCGAGTGCCTTCGCGGACAGCGCGGCCGCGTAGGCGCCCACCCCGTACAGCCCTGCATGGAACATGGACACGAGCCCCGTGTAGCCAAGGAGGAGGTTCAGCGAGAAGCCCAGCATCGTGAAGAGGAGGATGCTGTTGACGACGTGGAGCCAGAACTCCATGGTCGCCTACCGCGCGCGGACCCCGACGAGCCCGCTCGGGCGGAAGACGAGGGCGAGGAAGAGCACCACGAAGGCAATGACGCCCTGCCAGTGGCCGGGGAGCACGAGCCCGCCCATGTTCTCGGCGAGCCCGAGCACGACGCCACCGAGCACCGCCCCCGGAATGCTGCCGATCCCGCCCAGGAACACCGCGATAAATGCGGCCAGGACGGGCTGGACGCCCATGGTCGGCGAGGCCGTCTCCCGGAGCGCCAAGAGCGTCCCGCCCATCGCGACGAGCACGGAGCCGATTGCGAACACGAGGAGGTGGATCCGGTCCGGATCGACCCCGACGCACTGCGCCAGCTCGCGGTTGCTCGCGACCGCCCGGATCGCCCGGCCGTAGCGCGCTCCCCAGAGCCAGACCATGAGGGCGGCGATGAGGAGCCAGCTTCCGACCATCCAGAGTGCCTCGATGGTCGTGAACGCAACGGGGCCGAACGCGATGCCAGCCAGCGGAAACCCCGCCAGCGGACGGGCGTCCGGGCCGAACCCGATCAGGACCAGGCTCTCGCCCGCGATCAGGAAGCCGAGCGAGGCGAGGAAAATGTTGAGCTGAGTCGCGTGCACGCGACGGAGCGGGCGGTAGAGCCCGAGCTCGGTGAGCACGCCGAGCCCGCCGCCCGCGACCGCGGCCGCCACGAACCCGAGCGGGAGCGGGAGCCCCCGATCGACAGCGACCACGGCCGCGTAGGCGGCGGCGGTGAGCGTGAGGGCGTGAGCGAAGTGGAAGGTCTTCGTTGTCGCAAAAATCAGCCCCCAGCTCACCCCCAGGAGCGCGTAGAGGCTCCCGCTGATGAGCCCTTGCGTGGCCAGCTGGGCCGCGAGCGCGAGCACCCCGTGCCCTGCCGCCCCGCTTACTGCTGGATCTTCCCTCCGACGATGCGAGCGATCAGCCTGAGCTCGCCGTCCTTCACGTGGTACACGCCCAGGGGCTTTACGACTGTGCCGTCCGGTGAGATCTGCATCTCGCCCCCGTACACGCTCTGAAATTTGAGCTTCTCGCCCAAGGCCCGCTCCATCTCCGACAGCAGGACGCCCGGCTTCGTGGGGTCCGCGCCGCGGTCGGCGACGCGCTTGATCAGGACGCTCAGGATGAACCGCGCGTGCTCGTAATAGTTCGCGGCGTAGAGCTCCGCCGCCTCACCGTGGGCGGCCCTGTACGCCTCCACGAACGCCTTCGTGGTGGGGTCGGCCCCACCCGGATCGAAGCGGTCCACGGAGATCGTGTACCCTTCCATGGCCTTGCCACCGATCTTCTGGGCGTTCGGCGTCCAGTCCACCCCGACGACCGGCACGGTCAGGCCGTAGGCGCGCGCCTGGTTCAGGATGTACCCCACGTCGTCGCCCCAGGACCCCAGGGTGAGCACGTCGGGCCGCGCGGCCCGGAGGCGGGCGAGCTGCGGGCTATAGCTCTTGGCGCCGATATCGTGCGCCTCCTCCGCTACGATCTGGCAGCCGACCTTCTTGCATGCCTCCTTGAGGCCGCCATTCATGCCTTGCCCGGCCGCGTCGTTCCAGAAGAGCGTCGCGACGCGCTTCGCGTTGAGCCGCTCCACGGCCCACTGGACGACGAACGGAGCGCTCTGGTTGGCCAGCATCCGCGTGTTGTAAAGTGTCGGCTTGCCCACGAGCTGCGAGCCCACGGCGCCGCCGTTCAGCAGAAGCACCTTCTTCTCGACCGCGACCGGCTGGACCGCGAGCGTCGGCGCCGAGTACGACGTCAGGATGACCGGGACCTTGTCCACCTCCATGAGCTTGCGCGCCGCGCTCACCGCCGCGTCGGCATCGCCGCTCTTGTGGTCCTCGACCAGGAGCTCCAGCTTGTAGCCGCCGATGCCTCCGGCCTTGTTGATCTGGTCCACCGCGAGCTGGGCTCCGCGGCTCATCACCTTGCCGTAGAACGCACCCGGCCCCGTCATCGCGAGGATCATGCCGACCTTCAGGGTCCCCTGCGCCGCGAGCACCGGCGGCAGGAGAAGGGGCAAGGCCACCGCGACCATGGACCCCACTGCGAGCCATCGCCCGACACGAACTCCGATCCGTTTCATCTCTCATACCCCCCTGGTTCCGTCTCGACCGTGTGCAAACATAAAGGGTCTTAACAGGAGCGTAGGAAACCGCTAACCCGGCAGATGAACACGTAGCGCGCCGACGCCGGCAACGTCAAGGACCTTCTACGCGACCGGGACCCAGCCGCCGCGGGAGGCCGACTCGGCGATCGCGTCCAGCACCGCCTGGGCGCGCATCCCGTCCTCGAAGGAGGGCGACGGGCTCTCCCCCTTCTCGATGCCCTGGAGGAACCGCTCGACCAGCGGGCCGATCGTCGCCCGGCCGGTCACCTCGAGCTGATCGCCGGCGCCCGCCGACCCCGCGAGCGCCGTGCCCACGCTGACCGGGGCGAACGCGCCGAGACCCGAAGCCGCCTGGAGGTCGCCGCGATACCAGGCTTCCCCCTCGCGACCCAGGCGGTAGCGCACGGCGCCCCGGGTTCCGTACGCCTCGAGGGTGTGCTCGTTGGCCGCCCGGGAGACGCGGCTCACGGTCAGCGTGACATGCGCGCCGGAGGCCAGCTCGCCCAGCACGGCGCAGAAGTCCTCGGTGTCGGCGGGCTTCCCGCCACCTGGCACGGTCCGCGAGGGGTAGGCCACGCCCGCGTGCGCGGACACGCGGGCGAACTCGCCGAAGTTCCAGCGGACCAGGTCGATCAAGTGGACCCCGAGATCGCCCATCGCGCCGTGGCCCGCCTCCCGCCGATCCATCCGCCACGTCGGCGCCACCCCCTCCTCCGCCCAGCGGGGAACGAAGTAGCGACAGGCGACGTGGAAGACCCGGCCGAGGAATCCCTCCTCGACCATCGCGTGCAGGCGCGCCATCGCCGCGGGGAAGCGCCAGTTGAAGCAGGTCATCGCCACGCGCCCCGCGCGGGTCGCCGCCTCGCGCATCGCGCGGGCCTCCGCCGCCGTCCTCGCGAGCGGCTTCTCGCAGAGGACGTGCGCGCCCGCGGCGAGCGCCGCCTCGGCGATCGCGCGATGCAGGCGGGGCGGTGTGGCGACGACCACGATCTCCGGCCGCGCCCGCTCGAGCATCTCCTCCCATCCGGCGAACACCTCCGGCACGCCGTACCGGTCGGCCACCCCTCGCGCTTCGTCGAGGGATCGCCGGCAGAGGGCGACGACGCGGCAGCCGGCGGCCTGCCAGGCGGCGATGTGGGCCCGGCCGAACCCGAGTCCGACGATGCCCACCGTCCGCTGGTCCCGCGTCATTCGGCGTCTCCTCGCCCGCGCGATGCCCCGAGGCGCTCCTCGAACCACTGGAGGATGACGCGGAAGCGCTCGAGCCGGTGGCGCGGCCGGCCGGAGCGCGACAGCTCGTGGTTCTCGTCGGGGAAGCGTATGAACACCACCTCCTTGCCCTGCTTCTTGAGCGCGACGAAGAGCTGCTCCGCCTGCTCGATCGGGCAGCGGAGGTCGTCCTCCGAGTGGAGGATGAGGAGGGGCGTGACGATGTCCTTCGCGTAGGTGAGCGGCGAGCGCTCCACGTACGCTTGCATGTCCTCCCACGGCAGGGCGCCGCCCAGCTCGACGACGTTGAAGGTGTGACCGATGTCGCTCGTCCCGAACATCGTGTGGTGGTTGTTCACGGCGCGCTCCGAGCAGGCGGCCCTGAAGCGGCGCGTGTGCCCGACGATCCAGCTCGTCAGGAAGCCGCCGTAGCTCCCGCCCATCACGCCCAGGCGCTCCGGCTCGATGAAGGGGTACCGGCGGAGCGCCTCGTCGAGGCCCGCCATCACGTCGGCGAAGTCCCCACCGCCCCAGTCGCCCACCACCGCGCGGGTGAAGGCCTCGCCGTACCCCTGGCTGCCCCGCGGGTTCGTGTAGACGACCGCGTAGCCCGCGCCGGCGCACACCTGGAACTCGTCGAAGAAGCCGTGACCGTACTGCGTGTGCGGGCCTCCGTGGATCAGGAGGAGTGCCGGGTAGGTGCCGCCGGGCTCGAACCCGAAGGGTCTCATCACCCAGCCGTCGACCGGGAAGCCGGCCCGCTCGTACCGGAATCGCTCGGGCCGCGAGCGGGCGACGTCCGCCTTCCACTCGCGGTTCAGGTCGGTGAGCGGGCGCTCATCCGCGCCGTCGGCGTTCGCGACGAACACCTCGGCCGGCGAGACGGGGTCGGTAGCGGTGAACGCGAGCGTCCCCCCGAGCGACGCGGAGACGCTCGTCACCAGGCGCTCGCCGGCGACGATCCTCTCGGGCTTCGCCAGGCCCCGGGCGCGGACCCGGTAGAGACCCAGATCGCCCCGGTCCTCCGCGGCAAAGGTGATCCACTCGCCGTCCGCCGACCAGAGGGGCGGCACGCCGAGCGGCGCGCACGAGCGGTCGAGGTCCTCGGTGAGGCAGGTCGGCGCTCCGCCTCCGACGGGCACCGTGAAGACGCGGACGTTGCGGCTGTACGCGTTCAGGTTGCGGCGCCCGACGTACGCCAGCCGATTCCCGTCGGGCGAGAAGGACGGGAAGCCTGCCGGGCCGGCGGTGTCGGTGACGCGACGCGGTTCGCCGCCCTCGGGAGGAACGACCCAGAGATCGGTCGCGTCGTCGTCGTCACGGCCCGGGTGGCGCGCGGAGCTGAACGCGATGAGGCGGCCGTCCGGCGACCACACCGGGTCAGCGTCGACGAAGTCGCCGTCGGTCAGCTCGCGGGGCTCGCCCCCGTCGAGGGACACGACCCACACGTGCGGGCGCCGGTCGTGGATGAACCCCTCGGCGTTCAGACGGTACTTGACCGTGGTGATGACCCGCGGGGGACGGGACTTTCGCTTTTCCTCCTCGCGCTCCGGCTCCTGCCAGCCGCCGACGCGCGAGACGAAGGCGAGCGACTGGCCGTCGGGCGACCACGTCGGGTTCGTGACGCCGTTCGGGAGGTCGGTGAGCCGTCGCGGCTCGCCGCCGTCCCCCGGCATCACGTAGAGCTGCGCCTTCTTGCGCGGCTCGCGCTCGGCGACGAACGCGAGCTGCGTCCCGTCGGGAGACCACCGCGGCGCCGTGTCGCGGAGCGGGCCGGTCGTGAACCGCCGCGGCGCGCCACCGGCCACGTCCGCCACCCACACGTTCGAGAGGTACTCGTCCTGGTCCTCCGCGAGCAGCGTCACGACCCACGCCACCCGCCGCCCGTCGGGCGAGATCTGGGCGTCGGTGACGAAGCGGATGCGCGTCAGATCGTCGGGTCGCATCGCCCGGCCCGGCATCAGAAGTACCCGGGGTCGTCGGGCAGGAGCGCCCGCGGCACGCCGTCTTCCACGACGAGCCGCGGCCGGATCATCGACACCGGGCGGCCGGCGAGCGCCCGGAGCGCCTCCGCCGTGGACGTGGCGCCCCCGAGCAGCTCGAGGTTCTTCACCGTCGGGAGCCTGAGCGAGAGCTCACCCCGGGAGCGCGCGTCCAGCGCGTCGCGCGGCGTGAGCCATCGGACCGCGATGATCTCGCGCTCGTCGGCGACCGCCGCCTGATGGGGCGGCATGGGCGCTGCGAAGAAGCGCGTGTCGTACCGGAGCGGCTGCTCCTCGGGCGTGATCCAGTGGGCGAAGTACACGAGGCGATCGGTGGCGAGCCGGAGCCGCTCGGCCCGCAGCATCTCCCAGAACGCGCGATTGTCGACCTGGCAGTCGCGGCGGTACCCGCCGAAGCGCGGCGCGTCGAGTCGCACCTCGCGGCCGTCCGCCTCGTACGCGAGCAGGACCCCGACCTCCTCGAACGCCTCGCGGATCGCGCCGATCCAGTAGCCGACGGCGAGCTCGGGCGCCGCGTCGAGCCCGAGCACGCGCGCCGCCTCCGCGACCTCGAGTCCCCGGCACCAGGCGGGGGCGTCCTCGGGGTTGTCGTCGACCTCCACCTTCCCGCCCGGGAAGACGAAGTCACCGCCGGCGAACTTGCTGGCGCGGTGGCGCTGGATGAGGAGCACCTCGAGCCCGCCCGCGGGACGGTCGCGAAGGAGCACGAGCGTCGCGGCGGACACCGGTGAAACGGGCATCGGTTTGACGGGCACGGCGTAGTGTGCCACGATGACGCGGCCGCTGTCATTCACATCAGGAGGAGGCCTGTCCGATGGGCGCAGAGGCGCGCTTGAAGGAACGGAACATCAACCTGTCGGCTCCCGCGACGCCGGTCGCGAACTACGTCGGCGCCGTGCGGGTCGGCGCCCTGCTCTTCGTGTCCGGTCACGGGCCGCTCCGGACCGACGGGAAGCCCTCCGCGCGAGGCAAGGTTGGCAGGGACCTGTCGGTCGAGCAGGGCTATCAGGTCGCCCGCGAGGTCGGGCTCTCCCTCCTCGCGACGACGCGGGCGACGCTCGGGAGCCTCGACAAGGTCAAGCGCGTCGTCAAGGTGCTCGGCATGGTCAACTCGGCCGAGGGCTTCGGCGATCAGCCCAAGGTCATCAACGGGTTCTCCGACCTCATGGTCGAGGTCTTCGGCGAGGCGATCGGCAAGCACGCCCGCTCGGCCGTCGGCATGGCCGAGCTGCCCATGGGCATTCCCGTCGAGATCGAGATGGTCCTCGAGGTGGAGTGAGATCCTTCCGCTCCACTTCGATGTCCACCACCTCCTCGAGGCCGCCGGCGTCGTCGGGATCGGAGTCCTCTTCTACTCGTACAGCTACCGGTGGCTCGTCGACCACCCGCGGATCCATCCGTTCTTCCGCCCGACCCTGAACGGCGTCGCCTTCGGAGGGCTCGCGGTCGTGCTCATGATCGCGCGGATCGAGGTGGCCGAGGGCGTCTTCATCGACGCGCGAGCCGTCCCCGTGGCGCTGATCGGCCTCGTCGAGGGGGGGCCGGCCGGCCTCCTGGCCGGAGTCGTCGCGGCCATCTACCGGTGGTCGCTCGGCGGGTCCGGCGCTGCGGCCGGCGTCGCCGGACTGCTCGCCGTCGGGGCGGCCGGGGCGCTCGCCCACGAGTGGGCGCGCCGCGACGGCCCCGCCGGGCCGCGCCACGCGTTCGCGCTGGGCGGCGCGGTGTACCTGACGACCTTCGCGTCCTTCGGGCTCCTCGGCCCCCGCGGCCTCGAGCTGTTCAGCCGGGTCTGGGTCCACTACCTCGTCGCGTACGTCCTCGGGACGGGCCTGGTCGCCCGCCTCCTCCGCGACGTCGTCGAGCGCGCGCAGCTCGCCACGGCGCACGAGCGCTTCCGCGCGCTCATCGACGAGGCGTCGGACGCGATCCGCATCCTCGACGCCGACACGCTGACCATCCTCGAGGTCAACCGCGCCGACTGCGAGCTCTCCGGCTACTCGCGCGCGCAGCTGCTCGGCCGGGACGTCCGGGATTTCTGGCCGACCGACGCGGAGCTCCGGCGCCGCTACCAGGCGGTCTCCGACGAGGCGCGGGCGCGCGGCGTCGCCCGCGCGTCCGGTTTGCCGTACGTGACCGGCGCGGGCAGCGCGATCTCGATCGATTCCACCCGGCGCATCGTCGAGTACCAGGGACGCCGCTACGAGGTTATAGTGGTGCGCGACGCGAGCGAGCGTGTGGCCGCCGAGGCCGCGCGCCTCGAGGCCGGCGAGCTGCGCGCGGTCACGCTCCTCGCCGGCGCCGCGGCGCACGAGATCAACAACCCCCTGGCGGTCGTCGTGGGCTCGCTCGGGCTGCTCGCGAGGACCCTGCCGCAGGAGGGCCAGGAGCGGAAGTGGCTCGACCAGGCGCTCGCCGCCGGGCAGCGCATCCAGGAGATCGTCGCGCGCATGACCCGGATCATCCGGATCGAGCGCGCCCCGGCGCACGGCGCCTTGCCACCGATGCTCGACATCAAGAAGTCGAGCGAACCGAACTGAGGGGGCCGGCATGGAGTTCATCTTCGACGTGATCATCAACCTCGTGTCGCTGGTGTTCCTGTCGATCCTGGGCGTGATCACCGGCCTGGCGATCCCCGGGCTCTTCATCGTCGCGCTGGCACCGTGGCTCGACTGGATCCTGCCCGTGAGGAAGAAGGACGGCCCGTCCGGCCGCTGATGGGGGCCAAGTACTTCGGCGCGGCGGTCAGGCGCCGCGAGGACCCCCGGTTCCTCCGGGGCGAGGCCCGGTTCGTCGACGACGTGCGGCTGCCCGGCCTCCTCCACGCGGCGTTCCTCCGCTCGCCGCACGCGCACGCGCGCATCACCGCGATCCGCACGGCGGCCGCCGTGGCGATGCCGGGCGTGGTCCGGGTCTTCACGTTCGCGGATCTCGAGCGCTGGATGAAGCCCCTGCCGCTCTTCGGGGCGCCACCGCCCGGGCTCGCCGCCGCGGTGCGCTTCGAGATCCGCCAGACCCCGCAGTACGCCCTCTGCCGGGATCGCGCGCGCTACGTCGGCGAGGCGGTCGCGATGGTCGTCGCCGACAGCCGCTATCGGGCCGAGGACGCGGTCGAGCGGATCGAGGCGGACTGGGAGCCGCTCCCCGCCGCGGTCGATATGCTGGCGACCGCCGAGGCCGGGGCGCCGCTCGTCCATCCCGAGTGGGGCACCAACCTCGCGGTCGGGTTCAGCCTCGCGATCGGCGACGCCGACGGCGCGTTCGCCGCCGCCGACCTCGTCGTGGAGGACACCTTCCACATCCAGCGATACGTGGGGATGCCGCTCGAACCCCGTGGCGTCGTCGCCGTGTGGGACCGGCGTGACGGCACCCTGACCACCTGGAACTCGACGCAGGTTTCCCACTTCGTCCAGCAAGGGCTCGCGAGCACCTTCGACCTGCCGCCCCACAAGGTCCGCGTGATCGCGCCGGACCTGGGCGGGGGCTTCGGCACCAAGTGCTCCGGCTACGCGGAGGACGCCCTCGTCCCGATCGCCGCGATGCTCCTGGGGCGCCCCGTGAAGTGGACGGAGGACCGGCGCGAGCACATGATGGCCGCCGCGCACGCGCGCCATCAGACCCACCGGATCGCGCTCGCGGCCATGCGCGACGGCACCATCCTCGCCCTCCGCGATCGTGTCTGGCTCGACCTCGGCGCGTACAACGTGTGGGGGATCGTGCTGCCGTACAACACGGTCGCCCACCTCGTGGGGCCGCACCGGATCCGCAACATGCGCGTCGACTTCCAGGCGGTCGTCACGCACAAGACCCCGAACGCCCCCTACCGGGGCGCGGGCCGGCCCGAGGCCGTCTTCGCCATGGACCGGGTCGTCGACTGCCTCGCGCGGGAGCTCGGGATGGACCCGGCGGACGTCCGACGGCGCAACTACCTTCGCGAGGACGAGCTGCCGTGGGAGCTTCCGATGCCCTACCGGGACGGCAACCCGCTCGTTTACGACAGCGGGAACTTCCTTGGCGCGCTCGAGGCCGTCCTCGCCGCCGCCGGGTACGAGGAGTTCCGGCGCGAGCAGGCGCGGCTGCGCGCGCAGGGCGTGTACCGGGGCGTCGGGATCTCCGGCTACGTCGAGGGCACGGCCGTCGGGCCGTACGAGGGCGCCTCGGTGAAGCTCGACCTCCAGGGGCGCGTCGTCGTCGCGACCGGCGCGGTCAGCTCGGGCCAGGGTCACGAGACGAGCCTCGCGCAGATCGCCGCCGACGCGCTCGGCGTGCCGCTCGACTGGGTCACCGTCATCGGCGGCGACACGGCGACGGTGCCGTTCGGCATCGGGACCTTCGCGAGCCGGAGCGCCGTCACGGCCGGCAACTCGGTCGCCGACGCCGTCCGGCAGGTGCGTGACAAGCTCGCCACGGCGGCGGCCAACCTTCTCGAGGCCGCGCCCGGCGACATCGAGATCGAGGACGGCCGCGCGTCCGTCCGCGGCGCGCCCGACTCGGCCGTGCCGCTCGGGCGGGTCGTGCAGGCGTCGATTCCCACGTTCGCCAAGCCCGGCGTCGCCTCCCCCGACTTCGAGGCGAGCGCCTACCATCACGTGCCGACCGTGACCTACGCGAGCGCCGTCCACGTGGCCCAGGTCGAGGTCGACATCGGCACCGGGCACGTGAGGCTCCTCCGGTACGTCGTCGCCCACGACTGCGGCCGGGTCATCAACCCGCTCATTGTCGAGGGCCAGGTGCACGGTGGGGTCGCGCAGGGCGTCGGCGGCGGGCTCTTCGAGGAAATGGTGTACGACGACGCGGGCCAGCTCCTCACGGGGACGCTCATGGACTACCTCCTGCCGACCGCGATGGAGCTGCCGCCGATCGAGACCGTCCACCTCGAGTACCCCTCGCCCCGCAATCCGCTGGGCGTCAAGGGGCTCGGCGAGGGCGGCGCGATCTCGCCGCCCGCCGCGATCGCCAACGCGATCGACGACGCGCTCCTCCCCTTCGGCGTGCGCCTCCGGGAGACGCCGGCGAGCCCCGCGCGGATCCTGGCGCTCCTCGAGGCCCGGCGCGCGTGAAGCCCGCCCCGTTCGAGTACCACGACCCGCGGGCGGTCGGGGACGCGGTCGAGCTCCTCGCCCGGTACGGCGATGACGCGAAGGTGCTCGCGGGCGGCCAGAGCCTGCTGCCGATGCTCAATCTCCGGCTCGCCCGGCCGGCGGCGATCGTCGACATCAACCGCCTGCCCGGCCTCGACACCCTCCGGGAGACCGATGGGCGCCTCTCCGCGGGAGCGCTCCTGCGCCAGCGCGCCCTCGAGCGCTGGGCGTCCGGGCGCGCGCCCATCCTCGCGGCGGCGCTCAGGCTCGTGGGCCACGCGGCGATCCGCAACCGGGGAACGGTCGGCGGCAGCCTCGCGCACGCGGACCCCGCCTCGGAGCTCCCCGCCCTGCTCCTCTGCCTGGATGGCAGCGTCGTGGCGCGGAGCCGCGGCGGTGAGCGGGTGATCCCGGCGACGGACCTCTTCCGCGGACCGTTGACAACCTCCCTCCGGCCCGACGAGCTGCTCACCGAGACGCGCTGGCGCATTCCCGAGATCGACGAGGGCTGGGGCTTCCACGAGGTCGCCCGTCGTCACGGCGACTTCGCGCTGGTCGGCGTCGCGGCGCTGGTGGCACTGGGCGGCGGGCGGATCGAGCGCGCTCGGATCGCCCTGTTCGGCGCCGGGCCTGCGCCCTCCCGCGCCGAGGCGGCGGAGCAGGCGCTCGTCGGCCAGAGGCCGGACCCGGCGCTCCTCGCCGAGGCCGCGCGGGCGGGCGCCGAGGGGCTCGATCCCCAGGCGGACATCCACGCGTCGGGCCGTTACCGGAAGAGCGTCGCGCGGACCCTGATGGCCCGCGCGCTCAGCGACGCGCTCCGGCGCGCGGAGGCCCACGACCGATGAGCCGGACGATCCGGGTCCGCGTGAACGGCCGCGAGCACGAGCGCCTCGTCGAGGTGCGCGAGACCCTCGCCGACTTCCTCCGCGAGGACCTCGACCTGACCGGCACCCACGTCGGCTGCGAGCACGGAGTCTGCGGCGCCTGCACCGTCCTGCTCGACGGCCAGCCGGTCCGGAGCTGTCTCCTGCTCGCCGTCCAGGTCGACGGCGCCGACCTCACCACCGTCGAGGGGCTCGCCGACGGCGACCGGCTCCATCCGCTCCAGCAGGCCTTCTGGGACCACCACGGGCTCCAGTGCGGGTTCTGCACGCCCGGGATCCTCCTCACGGCGAAGGCGTTCCTCGAGGAGCACCCGCGTCCGACCGACGACGAGATCCGCGAGGCGATCTCCGGTAACCTCTGCCGCTGCACCGGCTACCACTTCATCGTGGAGGCCATTCGCGCGGCGGCCGGGAAGGACGAGCGCGCCTAGCGTCCGGCCCCACCGCCCGTCCTCGGCCACCGGCGGCGGCCGGGTCGAAGGGATCAGGCCCGGAGGAGGGCCGGAAGCGTCTTGAGGGCGATCGCGATCCGCGCGCCGTGCCAGGCGAAGGGCTTGCCGTCGACGAGATGGATCCGCCCGCGCCTGACCGCCGGCACGTCCGCGTACGGCTCGAAGTCCTTGAGGTGAGCGCGGCGGAAGCGGAACGGCTCGTCGGGGAGGACGATCACGTCGGGTCCGGCCGCGGCGACCTCGTCGAGCGTCACCGTCGGGTAGCGCTCGGGCCGTCCACCGAACACGTTTCGGGCGCCACAGACCCTGAGCATGTCGTGGATGTAGGTGTCCTGGTTGATCGTCATGTAGGGCCCGCGCCAGATCGCGTAGAAGACGCGGGCCGGAGCCCGTGCTGCGGAGGCCCGGAGGACCTCGGCGTAGAGCGGCTCGAGCTCGGCCAGGATCTCGGCCGCCCGCGCCCGGGTCCCCGTCACCTCCCCGAGCTCCCGGATCATGCGGATCCCGTCGACGACGGTCCGTGGATAGGTTACCCAGACAGGGATGGCCCAGGCCCGGAGCGTCTCGATGTGCTCGCGGACGTTCTCCTCGATGTTGGCGACCACGAGGTCGGGAGCGAGGGACCGGATGCGCTCGAGGTCGGGGTTCTTCTCGCCGCCGATGCGCGTCTTGCCACGCACGATGTCCCGCGGCTCGACGCAGTACACGGTCACGCCGACCAGCCGGTCCTCGAGACCCAGGTGGCAGAGGGTCTCGGTCACGCTCGGGATCAGCGAGACGATGCGCTGCGGCGGGCGCCCGAGGTCGAGGGCCGCGCCCGACGCGTCGACGAGCCCCGCCATCAGGCGATGCGGCGGCTCCGCAGCCGGTCGACGAGATCGATGACCTCCCGCATCCGGTCCGCGACCTCGCGGTCCCACTTCATGATCTCGGCGAACGGCGCCTTGCGTTCGATGGCCTCCTCGAGGCTCGTCACCGCCACGCCGAACACCTTCAGTACCCGCCGCGTCTCCTCATTCGCCATCACCGGTTCCCCCTGCCCGAATCAGTCGAGCGACAGCTCCGGCGCGGCCTCCCAGCGCGGCGCGCCGTCGGGCTTGAAGTTCTTCGTGCTCACGAAGTGCATGCCGTGGTGCAGGTTCATCTTGAACTTCCCGCCGCCGTAGCGGCTCGCGATCCACCCCGCCGGATCCTCGAGGAACGGCTCCATCTCGCTCGACGCGAGCCGCACGAGCCACTTGAAGCGGATCGTCCCCGCCCACGGCTCCTGCACCCCGATCGTCGCCGTGAGGTCCGGCCAGACCCGGCCGAACTCCTCGAGGACCTGGGTGCGGGTCGGGCGCGCGACGCTGCGGTTGAGGAGGTTCCGCCGGAGGTACGGCTCGACGAGTTCCCAGCACCAGGGGGCGATCACTGCGGCGCGAGTCTACCACGAGTCAGGTTGCGCGGCTCGCGGGCCGCGGCTAGAATTCGGTATCCGCCGAGGGGTCTGTCGAGACACCCGGAAGGGAGTGGACGATGACCGTTCGATCGGGCGCGACCACGGTAGACACCTCCGCCACGCGGCCCACCGACGTCTCACGACTCTATCAGGAAGGAATGATCGCCGGTCTCGCCGGCGCCGCGACGATCGCGATCTGGTTCTTGATCCTGGACACGCTCGCCGGGCGACCGCTCTACACGCCGACGGTCCTCGGAACCGCCCTCTTCCGGCGAGGGGCCGGGCTCGGCCCCGGGGAGACGCTATCGATCTCGGTCGAGATGGTCCTCATGTTCACGTGGGTCCACGGGCTCGTCTTTGCCGCGATCGGCGGGATCGCCTCGCGCCTCCTCGGGCTGGTCGAGCGCAACCCGAGGTTCGGCTTCGGCGTGCTCCTGCTCTTCGTGGTGTTCCAGTTCGGGTTCATCGTCGCGGCGATGCTGTTCGCCGCGCCCGTGCTCCGGGCGCTCGCCTGGCCGGCCGTCCTCGTCGCGAACCTGCTGGCCGCCGCCGCGATGACGGGTTATTTCTGGCTACGGCACCCCAACTTGAAAGTCAGTCCCTAGGGGCGTCGCTCAGAGGGCGGAGAGGAAGGCGACGAGGTCCGCGCGCTCCTGGTCGGTGAGCCCGAGCCGGAAGTGCGTGTCCTTGTAGATCACGGCGTCCTCGAGCGTCGCGGCGGAGCCGTTGTGGAAGTACGGCGGCCGGGCGGCCAGGCCGCGCAGGCTCGGGACCTTGAACTTGCCGATGTCCGTACACTTCCCCGTGACGAGCGCCCGGCCCGGGTCCGAGGTCTTGTGGAGCTTTCCGGTGGTGCTGCAGCGGAGGGTGTAGAGCGGCAGGTCCGGCGTTCGGTGCTGCTCGTCGGCGGTACCGATGTTGATGAAGAAGCCGATCGAGCTGTTTCCCACGTTCGGTGTGTTGTGACACGTGCCACAGGTTCCGCTCCGGGTCGGGCTGATCCTGAACTGCCGCTCGTTGAAGATGGCTTGGCCCCGCGCCACCGACTGCCTCGCCCCCGCGAGCGTGCCCGTCGCGTTCGTCCACGCGTCGAAAACGGTGAACACCCTGGGGTCGAAGCTCGCGAGGCGCGGGTCGTTGACGCCCGGAGAGTAGGTCTGCCACGCGTGATTGACCGGACCGCCGAGGGCGCCGTCGGCTGTCAGGTCGCCTGCCGCGAAGTCCATGAGCTGCGTGGTGAACAGGCCACTCTCGAAGGCGACGATGGCGTCGAGCGTCGAGGTGGCCGGGGACTTGCCGGCCTGAGCGTGGCCGAGGATCGCGGAGTTCGCCTGACTCGTGAGATCCGGCTCCCGTCCGTCCCACATGACCGTGCTGTTGAAGGGGAGGTTCGCGGCGGGGAGTGGGCGACGGAAGAGGGAGAGCTCGGCGGCGCTCGCGTATCCGTAGGGGTCCTCGACGGCCACGAGCGTGAACTCGGCACCGGCCGGGATCGCAAGGCCGACCCGGATCAGCCCCTTGTAGAGCAGCAGGCTATAGGCGGTCCGGCGCGCGTCGACCGTGGAGACGTCGGCCAGGGGGGAGTTGGCGCCATCGTTGACCCGAAACAGCGGGTCGAGACCGTCGGTTGAATCGAAGAGCTTCTCGACCATCGTCGGGGAGAGGCTCCAGCCGCTCGGGATCCGGTGGCACGAGATGCACGAGCGCCCGTTGGTTCCGAGGGTCACGTCGTAGAAGGGGTTTGCGAAGTCATCGACCCCGCCTGGACCCGTCGCGTAGGTGGCGCCGTCTCCGGTGAGATTGCCGTAGATCACCTGAGTCAGGATCTCTCCCTTCGCCACCGTGACAGCGATGCCGCCGAGGAGGAGGACTGCGATGCAGATAGCTGTGTAAGAAAATCAGACCTTTATCCGTGGGGGCCCCGGAGGGATTTGCCCTCGCTGGTCAAAAGGTAACCCTGGCGATCGTGATATGGCCGCAAGACGGCATGCGGTGCCAGACTGCCCCGGTCAGGTTTGGGAGGAATCGAGCCACGGGCGCGGGAGCGTCGGTGGCTGCCAGACGGCGAAGCGGTCGAGGAGATCGGCGGGCCGCTCCGCCGCGACGAGAAGCTCGGCGTACTCGCGCCGCACGAAGCCCTCGGCCGTCGCGTGGGCGAGCATGGCGACGAGGCCATCGTAGTAGCCCCGCACGTTGAGGACGCCCACCGGCTTCCGGTGAATGCCGAGCTGCGCCCACGTGAGGACTTCGAGGGTCTCCTCGAAGGTCCCGAGTCCGCCCGGCAGGGCGACGAACCCGTCGACGAGGGAGGCCATCGTGGCCTTGCGCTCGTGCATGCTGTCGACGACACGCAGCTCGCTCAGGCCCGTGTGCGCCAGCTCGCGGGACGCGAGGGGCCGGGGGATGACGCCGATCACCTCTCCGCCCTCGGCGAGCGCCGCGTCGGCGAGCACGCCCATCAGCCCGACCGAGCCCCCGCCGTAGACGAGCCCCAGGTTCCGCCGGACCACCTCTCGCGCGAGGCCCCGCGCCGCGTCCGCGTACTCGCGGCGGGCGCCCGCCGAGGAGCCGCAGAAGACGCAGATCCGTTTCATCGGGCGCCGGCCGCCAGACACCTCTCGGCGAACTCCGCCGTCAGGGTCCCCGTGCAGACCGCCTCCACCGGTCCCTCGAGCCGCAGCGACCAGTCGGGGCGGACCTCGATCGCGAGCTCGCCCCCGGGCATGCGCACGGTGACGCGCCCCGCGTCGCACAGCCCGTTCCGGACCGCCGCGGACGCGGCGCCGCACGAGGACGAGCCCGAGGCGAGCGTGTAGCCCGCCCCCCGCTCCCAGATCAGGATCTCGATCCGGTTGCGCGCCGCCACCCGCGCGAACTGCACGTTCGTCCGGTTCGGGAACGCGGGATGGCGCTCGATGAGCGGGCCGAGCCGGCGGCACTCGCCCTCGTCGAGGCGGTCCACGAACACGATGCAGTGCGGGTTGCCGATCGAGACCGCCGTGACCGTCACGGTCGTCCCGTCGGCGAGCGGCAGGGGGACGCCGACGACGTCCCCGTCGGGGCCGCGCATCGGGATCTCGGCCGCCCGGAAGGTCGCACGGCCCATCTCCACGGTGACGAAGTCGACGCGGCCGTCGCGGACGTGACACCGGCACTCGACGACGCCTCCCTTGGTGTCGACGGTGAAGGTCGCCTGCTTGGCGTGCCCCTGGTCCCACAGGTACTTCGCGAAGATGCGCAGCCCGTTGCCCGACTTCTCGGCCTCGCTCCCGTCCGGATTGAAGATGCGGAGGCCGAAATCCGCGCGGGCGGTCGGGACCATGAGGAGGATGCCGTCGCCGCCGACGCCCCGGTTGCGATCGCAGATGCGCGCGATGGCCGCCGGGGAGAGCGGACCCGGGAGGTCCGCCTCTCTGAACACCAGGTAGTCGTTGCCGAGACCGTGGCCCTTCGCGAACGGGATCATGCGCGCGCGAGCTCCACGCGCCGGCCGGTCACGGCCGACAGGTACCCCGCGTAGACGACCTCGACGACCTCCCGCGCCAGGGCCGCGCCCGAGAGCGGCTCGCGCCCTTCCCGGATCGCGTCCACGAAGTCCTCCAGCTCCTGGGGGTAGCCCCGCATCCAGTCCTCCTCCGGGCTCGGAAACTGCCACCCGGCCGTGGTCTCGACCTTCTCCGTGATGTACTCCCCGCCCCAGACCGCCGCGTCGGGGGCGTAGACGGCGAGCGCGGTGTTCGGGTTGATGTTGGCGTGGATGACCCCGTTCGTCAGGTACGCGGTGACGACGTTCCGCACGCCCCCGAGGGTGATGTCGTTGGCGTGGACGGTGGCCTTGGTCCCGTCCTCGAAGGTGATGATCGCCGTCGCCCAGTCCTCCACGTCCTCCCACGCGGTCACCATGGCGGGACGGCGATCGGCGACCCAGGGGAGCTTCGTCAGCTGGGCGGTCTCGGCGAGGACCGCGCGCGCGCGGATGGGCCGGCCGTCTCGGAGACGCCCCTCGTGGTGCTTCACGTGGAGAACCGCGCCGATCGGGTGCGAGCCCATGCGCAGGAGCGACCCGCCGCCGGAGGTGCGCCAGCGCCGCGAGTAGGCCGCGTGGGAGCCGGAGTGGCTCTCCTCCGCCCGGAGCTCGAGAACGGCGCCGCCGCTCGCCTCGAGCAGCCGCCGGAGCTTCGCCAGGGGCGGCGCGTAGACGAAGTCCTCCGCATAGCAGAGCGTGACCCCCGCCTCCGCGACGGCGCCGAGGACCGCGTCGGCGTTCCGGAGCGCCGCGGCGAGCATCGCCTCGCGCGGCTCGCTCGCGTCGGCGAAGCAGCCGGTCAGTGGCTTCTCGACGATGACGTGCTTGCCGGCGCGCGCGGCGGCGACGGCGATCTCGTGGTGCGTGTCGGTGGTGGAGCAGATGTCGACCACATCGACGTCGGGCGAGTCCACCAGCTCGCGATAGTCCGTGAGCACCCGGGGGATCGCGTGGCGCGCGGCGAACGCCTCGGCCTCCACGCGGGTGCGCGCGCACACGGCCGTCAGCTCGGCCCGGGCGCCCCGGAGCGGCCGGTAGTTCACCGCGTGCAGCTCGGCGGCGAACCGGGCGCCGACGATGCCGATGCGCAGCGGCGTCACGCGCGGCGGGGAAGCCTCGGCGTGGGAGGACCGCCGCGCCACCTAGCGGCGATCGGGCGGGACGTACGTGGCGCGGGTCGGTCCGGTGTACTCGGCGCGTGGCCGGATCAGCCGGTTGTTCGCGTGCTGCTCGAGGATGTGCGCCGACCACCCGGCGATCCGGCTGATGGCGAAGATGGGCGTGAACTGGTCGGTCGAGATGCCCATGGCCGCGTACGCAGCGCCGGAGTAGAGATCGACGTTCGGGTAGATCTTCTTCTCCTCGGTGACGACGCGGGCGACCGTGTTCAGGATCTCGACGTAGTGCGTGTCGCCGACCTGCCGGCCCAACTCGGTGGCGAGCCGCCGCAGGTGCTTGGCCCGCGGGTCCTCGACGCGGTAGACGCGGTGGCCGAAGCCCATCACGCGCGTCTTGTCGGCCAGCGCCTTCCGGATCCACGCCTCGGCCCGCTCGGGCGACTTGATCTGCTCCACCATCAGCATGACC
>JACQWC010000047.1 GCA_016209635.1 Candidatus Rokuibacteriota bacterium
CGGAGTCGCCCGTGTGGACGCCCATCGGATCCACGTTCTCGATCGAGCAGATGATGACGACGTTGTCGGCCAGGTCGCGCATGACCTCGAGCTCGAACTCCTTCCAGCCGATCACCGACTCCTCGTCGAGGACGGTGCCCACCGGCGACATCTGGAGGCCCCAGCGCGCCGCCTCGTCCAGCTCCTCGGGGTTGTAGGCGATGGAGCCGCCGGTCCCGCCGAGCGTGAAGGACGGCCGGATGATCGCGGGATAGCCGACGCGGCCGACGATCTGCCGCGCCTCCTCGAGGCTCCGGGCGTAGCCGGAGCGGGGGAGCTGGAGGCCGATCTTCTCCATGGCGCGCTTGAAGAGGTCGCGGTCCTCGGCCTTCTTGATGGCGTGGAGCTTGGCGCCGATCAGCTCGACCCCGAACCGCTCGAGGGTCCCGTCCTCGGCGAGCGCGACCGCGAGGTTCAGCCCGGTCTGGCCGCCCAGCGTCGGGAGCAGCGCCTGCGGCCGCTCGCGCTCGATGATCTTGGCGAGGACGTCCGGCGTGAGCGGCTCGACGTAGGTGCGGTGCGCCATCTCCGGGTCGGTCATGATCGTCGCCGGGTTCGAGTTCACGAGCACGATCTCGAACCCCTCCTCCCGGAGCGCCTTGCACGCCTGCGTGCCCGAGTAGTCGAACTCGCAGGCCTGGCCGATCACGATCGGCCCCGACCCGATCAGCAGGATCTTCTCGAGATCAGTCCGCTTCGGCACTACGCACCCGTGCGCACCCGGCGCTACTCCTCGACGAGCCCGTAGACGACCGAGGTCTCCGGGGCGGCTTCTTCGCGCTTGTACAGGACGTCGTCGAGGCGGCCGCTGCCGATCCAGACGATCTCGCCGTTGCCCCAGAGCTGCTCGCCGAGAACGCTCATGCGCCTGTCGACGCGCTCGCGGACGGCGTGGGCCTCGAGGGCCTGGTCGCTCGACGTGGTGAACGACGCCCACTCGGGCTTGTGTCCGACCCCCTCCGTCTTCCGGTACGAGACCAGATACTTGGGCATGACCCGAATCAGCCTTCCTTCCGGCTCAAGAGCTCCGTGAAACGGTGGAAGAGATAGTTCGCGTCGTGCGGCCCGGGCGAGGCCTCGGGGTGGTACTGCACCGAGAACGCCGGCAGCTCCCGGTGCCGCATCCCCTCGCACGTTCCGTCGTTGAGGTTGACGTGGGTCGTCTCCCAGCCGCGGCCCGCCACGGAGGCGGGGTCCACGGCGAAGCCGTGGTTCTGCGCCGTGATCTCGACGTGGCCCGTGACGAGGTCCTTCACCGGGTGGTTGGCGCCGTGGTGACCGAACGGGAGCTTCCAGGTCTGGCCGCCGGCCGCGAGCGCCAGGATCTGGTGGCCGAGGCAGATTCCGAAGATCGGCACGCGCCCGAGGAGGCCCCGGACCGCCTCGATCAGATAGGGGACGCCCTCGGGGTCGCCCGGGCCGTTCGAGAGGAAGACGCCGTCCGGCCTCATCCCGAGCACCTCGTCCGCCGGCGTCCCCGCGGGGACGACGGTCACCGCGCACCCGGAGGTCGCGAGCTGACGGAGGATGTTGAGCTTGATCCCGGCGTCGTAGGCGACGACCGTGAAGCGCGGCGCGGGCGGGGGACGGTAGCCCCGGGCCGGATCCCACGCCCCGTCCGCCCAGGCGAACGGCGCCTCGGCGGTCACCTCGCGCACGAGATCCCGTCCCACCAGGCCCGGCAGCGCCCGGGCGCGCTCGACGAGCCGCTCGGCGTCCAGCTCGACCGTCGAGAGGATCCCGTCCTGAGCGCCGCGGTCGCGCAGGTGCCGCGTCAGGGCCCGCGTGTCGATCCCCTGGAGGCCGACGATCCCGTGCGCCGTCAAGTAGGCGTCGAGGCTCGTCCGACCGCGCCAGCTCGAGGGGCAGGGCGCGGCCTCCTTGACGATCAGCCCGTTCACCCACGGGCGGTGCGATTCGACGTCCTCCTCGTTGAGGCCGTAGTTCCCGATCATCGGGTAGGTGAGCGTCACGATCTGACCGCGGTAGGACGGATCGGTCAGGATCTCCTGGTACCCCTGCATCGCCGTGTTGAAGATGACCTCGCCCGCGGCCTCGCCGGTGGCGCCGAGGGCGTGCCCCCGAAAGGTGCGCCCGTCGCGCAGGACGAGCAGCGCCGGCGTCACGGGGACACCACCGTGCCGTCGACGATCGTCATCCAGGGCCCCCCGGTGCACGTCCAGCCGCCGAACGGGGTGTTCCGGCTCTTCGAGTGGAACCGCGCGGGGTCGAGCGTCAGCGGGAGCGCCGGATCGAGGATCGTGACGTCGGCGCGCGCGCCGGGGGCGAGGCTCCCGCTCCGGAGACCGAGGAGGCGGGCCGGGTCCGCGCTGAGCCGCGCGACGAGCGTCGGGAGCGGGAGGAGACCGGGCCGGACCAGCCGGTCCAGGAGCACGGCGACCGCCGTCTCGAGCCCGATGACGCCGAAGGCCGCGTGGTCGAACTCGCCCTCCTTCTCCGCCAGCGCGTGCGGGGCGTGGTCCGTGGCGATGCAGTCGATCGTGCCGTCCGCGAGGGCCTCGAGCAGCGCCTCCCCGTCGCGCTTCGTGCGGAGCGGCGGGTTCATCTTGGTGTTCGGGTCGTAGGTCCGCACGGCGTCCTCGGTGAGCACGAGGTGGTGCGGCGTCACCTCGGCCGTCACGTGCACGCCGCGCGCCTTCGCGTCACGCACGAGCCGGACGGCGCCCGCCGTCGAGAGGTGCGCGATGTGGACGTGCGCGCCGGTCAGCTCCGCGAGGAGGATGTCGCGCGCGACCATCACGTCCTCCGCGGCGGCCGGGGCGCCGATGAGGCCCAGCTCCGTGGACACGACCCCCTCGTGCATCGACGCGTCCCGGGAGAGGTTGGCGTCCTCCGCGTGGCTGATCACCGGCATCCCGAAGGGGAGCGTGTACTCCATCGCGCGCCGGTAGAGGGCGGCGTTCATCACGGACCGGCCGTCGTCCGAGAAGGCGACGCAGCCCGCCTCGGCCAGCTCCGCCAGCTCCGCCAGCTCCTCACCGCGGAGCCCGCGCGTCACCGCACCGATCGGGTGAACGCGCACGACCCCCTCGCTCCCTGCCTTCGCCAGGATGTAGTCGGTGATCGACCGCGTGTCGTTGACGGGGTTCGTGTTGGCCATGCAGCAGACCGCGGTGAAGCCGCCGGCCGCGGCTGCGCGCGTGCCCGTCGCCACGGTCTCCTTGTACTCGTACCCGGGCTCGCGGAGGTGGACGTGGATGTCGATGAAGCCGGGGCAGACGATCTTGCCGGTCGCGTCGATCACCCGGGCCCCGGCGGGCGCCGCGAGGCTCGCGCCGACGCGCTCGATCGTGCCTCCGTCGATGAGGACGTCCTGCACGGCGTCGATGCCGTTCGCGGGATCGATGACGCGTCCCTGCCGGAGGAGGAGGCTCATGCGCCGTCCCCTCCCTTGCTCCCCGCGAGGAGGAGCAGCACGCCCATCCGCACGGCGACGCCCTTCGCGACCTGGTCCAGGATCACCGAGTACGGCCCGTCCGCCACCTCCGGCGACAGCTCGATCCCACGGTTGACGGGCCCCGGGTGCATGATGAGCACGTCCGGCCGCGCGTGCGCCCGGAGCTTGTCGAGCGTGAGCCCCCAGTACCGGGAGTACTCCCTGAGCGACGGGATGAGTCCGGCCGCCATGCGCTCGTGCTGGAGGCGCAGCATCATGATCACGTCCACGTCGCGGATCGCGTCCTCCAGGCGATAGCTGACCTTGACGCCCAGCTCCTGCACGAAGGGCGGGATGAGCGTCGGGGGCCCGGCGACCGTGACGCTCATGCCGAGCTTCCGCATCGCGTGGATGTTCGACCGCGCCACGCGGCTGTGCGTGCTGTCGCCGACGATCGTGATATGGAGTCCGTCGAAGTGGCCCTTGTGCTCGCGGATCGTCAGGAGATCGAGGAGCGCCTGGGTCGGGTGCTCGTGCGCGCCGTCCCCGGCGTTCACGATGCTGCACTGGAG
>JACQWC010000007.1 GCA_016209635.1 Candidatus Rokuibacteriota bacterium
ATCGCCGTGGACACGTCCGGCAACGCCTACGTGACCGGGCGGACAAGTTCCACCGACTTCCCCACGATGTATGCTTTCCAGGTCGCGCTTGGAGGCGGCTTCTACGACGCCTTCGTGACGAAGCTGAATGCGGCCGGCTCCGCCCTCGTGTACTCCACCTACCTCGGGGGCAGCGGCGACGATCGGGGGTTCGGCATCGCCGTGGACGGCGCCGGGAATGCTTATCTGACCGGGAGAGCCGGTCCGACGGACTTCCCCACGCTGAATCCGCTGCCGGGCACGAGCTGCAACGGGGACGCCTTCGTGACCAAGCTGAATGCGGCCGGCTCCGCCCTCGTCTACTCCACCTGTCTTGGCGGCGGTGGTGAAAACCCGAACGGCGCCGGCATCGCTGTGGACGCCGTCGGCAACGCCTACGTGACGGGGGCGACGAGTTCCGCCGACTTCCCCACGGCCAGCTTCCAGGCCGTGTTGGGCGGCGGCATGGACGCCTTCGTGGCCAAGATCTCCGACGTCTCCCTGCCGCCCGCCGCCCCAACCGGCCTCACCGCGACCCAGGCGTCCCCGAGCCAGGTCGACCTCGCCTGGAGCCACGACGGGAGCGACGAGACCGGCTTCGAGCTCGAGCGCGATACCGACCAGAGCGGGATCTTCGATGTCGTCGGCACGGTCGGGGCCGACGTCCTGGCCTTCCAGGACACGAGCGTGCAGGTCAACCGCAGCTACACCTACCAGGTCAAGGCCCTCGGCGCCGCCGGCGACTCGGCCTTCTCCCCCTCCGCCACGGTGACCGTCCGCGCGGGGAAGCTCCTCGTCCTGCCGGTGCGCCTCACCTTCTCCGGGGTCGCCGTCGGGAATTCAGACACGAAGACCGTCACCCTCCAGAACGTGGGCCAGGGGACCCTTACGGGCTCCGTCGCGAGCGCGCTCTCGGGGTCCTTCACCCTCCTGGCTGGCGGCGGGACCTTCTCTCTCGCCCCCGGCGCGACGCTCTCCGTCACCGTCCAGTTCTCGCCGACCACCCGCGGCACCGCCCGGAGCGGCCTCACCGTCACGAGCGACGACCCCGCGCGTCCGGCGACGCGCGTCCAGGTGACCGGCATCGTCCGCTGACCAGGAGTCACCGAGAGAGCCGCCCGGCGCCCCCCGGCGGCCAGGGGCGGCGCTTGACCGCCCCCCCCGGCTCACGGTAGGGTGGCGTTCTATTTCCCTCCTCTACCGGTCCGGCTCGCTCGACGCCTCGGCTGCCGGCGCTCCAGGCGTCCAGGGGGTGCAGCGATGAAGAAGCTCCGGGACATCATGCGACAGGGATTTCTCTTCGTGGTCCAGCCAGGGGCGACGGTCGCGGACGCCGTCCGGATGATGGCCGAGAACAACGTGGGCATCGTGGCCGTCCTCGAGGACTCGCGGCTGGTCGGGGTCTTCTCCGAGCGCGACGTGGTCCGGCGCGTCGTCGACCGGGGGCGCGACCCCGCCCGCACGCCGGTCTCGGAGGTGATGACCTCCGAGCTGATCGTCGTCGACGCGGACGAGGACTACCAGGTGGCGATGCGGAAGATGGACCAGGCCAACATCCGACACCTGCCGGTGGTGAGCGGCGGCCGCCTCCTGTCGATGATCTCGATCCGCGATCTCATGCGGGTCGACATCGAGCACAAGGGCGAGGAGATCCAGCACCTCCAGGAGTACCTCTACCAGGTCCCCCCGGGCGCCGGGCGGGGCGCGGGGTAGCGGGGAGTATACTCCAGAGCATCCTCGACTCCTCGGAGGCGCCCATGCACCGATCGGTCCGTGTCCTCGCCGTCTGCGCCCTGGCGGTCCTCGCCCTGGTCGTTCCCACGAGCGCCGGCCCGGAGAAGATCGCTTTCCCCGGCAGCGTCAAGAGCCACGTGCTCTACACGACGGTCGACCGCTACGACATCAAACAGTACCGCGAGCTGTACGCGTCGTCCCAGGAGGCGGTCCAGGCGATGAAGGACGGCAAGCCCCTGCCGTACGGCACGGTCCTGACGCTGATCCAGTACAAGGCGCAGCTCGACGCCCAGGCCGCTCCGCTCAAGGACGCGAACGGCCGGTTCGTCAGGGGCGACCTCATCGGGTACACGGTCATGGAGAAGCGCCAGGGCTGGGGCGCCGAATACCCGGCCGACCTCCGGAACGGCGAGTGGGAGTACGCGGCGTTTTCGCCCGACGGGAAGCTGAACGAGAAGGCCAACTACAAGGCGTGCTTCCAGTGTCACAAGCCGCACGAGAAGCAGGACTTCGTGATCTCCCTGGCGAAGCTCCGGGGCGCCGTCGCGGCCGCAACGTCGGCGGCCGACGTGACGATCGCCGGGTTCGCCTTCGGCCCGAGCAGGCTCACCGTGGCGCCCGGCAAGCCCGTGACCTGGCTCAACACCGACGACTCGCCGCACCAGATCGTGGTGACGTCGGGGACGGGGACGCGCTCCGACTTCCTCGTCCGCGGGCAGAGCCACTCGCAGGCGTTCGCCGCGCCGGGCGTCTACGACTACATGTGCGGCCTCCACCCCTCGATGAAGGGCCAGATCGAGGTCAAGTAGGGCCGGGAGCGCGTCAGGGCAGGAGGAGCGCCTTGGCGTAGTCGGAGGGCGGCGCCGCCAGGAGCTCGCGGAACACGCGCGGCCCCTCCGCGAGGGCGAAGGGACGCACCCACGGCTCGATCTCGATCCTGCCGTGGGCGAAGAGGCCGATGGCCGTCTCGAGGTCGCGCGCGGTCACGGCGTAGGACCCGGTGATGCGGCGCTCGCCGAGCACCACGTCGCGGCCCGGGACCTCCGTCGCGTCGCCGTGCAGGCCGATCCAGACCACCTCGCCGCCCGGGCGCGCCGCCACGACCGCCGCGCGCCGGGTGGCCGCTGTGCCCACCGCATCGATGACCACGTCGGCGCCGCGACCCCGCGTCAGCTCCCGCACCTCGGCCTGGAGGTCCTGGCGGGCGGGATTGAGGACGGGCTCGGCCCCGACCGCGTGGGCCATGGCGAGGCGCGCGTCGCTCGTGTCGGCCGCGACGAGCGTGAGCGCGCCGCCCGCCCGCGCGACCTGAATGGCCATGAGCCCGATCGCGCCGCACCCGATGACCACGACGACTTCGGGGAACCGCTGCCCGAGGAGCGCCCACACGTGCACGGCGTTGGCGAGCGGCTCCACCAGGGCGCCCTGGAGCGGCGACACGCGCTCGGGGAGGGGGTGGAGCGCCGCGGCCGGAACGGCCACGCGCTCGGCGAAGGCCCCCGGTCGATTCATACCGAGGACCTCGCGGCGGGGACAGAGGTGGGTGGCGCCGGTCCGGCACTCGGCGCAGCGGCCGCACGAGATGATCGAGCTCGAGACGACGCGCTCGCCACGGACCACCTCGCCGACGCCGGGGCCGACCTCCTCCACCTCGCCGCAGAACTCGTGACCCATGATGAGCGGCGGCGGACGCCGCGGGCTCCGCGACGCCACGGCCTCGACCTCCGAGCCGCAGATGCCGACGGCGGCGACGCGGACGATCACCTCGCCGGGCGCCGGCGACGGGGGGTCGACCTCCCGGATCTCGAGCGTGTCCCACGCGGGATAGACGAGGGCCTTCACGTACCCCTACTTCGTGTAGAGCCTGAGAACCCCGAAGGCCAGGGCCCCCAGCACGACCAGCGCCGCGAGCAGGCTCAGGACGATCTCCTGGAGCCGGGTCACCGTCCCGCCTCGCCGACCACCGCGGCCCGCACGTCGCGGGGCGCCGGGCGCAGCTTCTGGAGGGAGAGCCCCGCCCCGAGCAGCACGAACCCAATGACGTCGGTCGTGACGCCGGGATCGATCAGGAGGAGCGCCGCGGCGACGAAGAGCCCGCGCTCGAACCAGGTCGCCGGCCGGAGGAACTGACCCTCGAGGCCCGCGGCCAGCGCCACGACCCCGATCGTCCCCGTGACGAGCACGCTCCCGACCTCGGTCCACGTCCCCTGGAAGAGCAGCGCCGGGGAGTAGACGAAGAAGAACGGGACGATGAACCCGGCCGCCGCGAACTTCACGGCCTGGAGGCCCGCGCCCCAGAGGCCCGCGCCGCCGATCGACGCCGCCGCGTAGACGGCGAGCGCGACGGGCGGGGTGACGGCGGAGAGGCACGAGAAGTAGAACGCGAACATGTGCGCCGCGAGCGGCGGGACGCCGAGCTTGATGATCGCCGGGATCAGGAGCGCGGCCTGCATGATGTAGGCGGGCGTGGTGGGCATGCCCATGCCGAGCACGATCCCGGCGAGCATGGTGATCAGGAGCGCCAGGATCAGGTGCCCCGCGGCCAGCGCGATCAGGAAGCTCGTGAAGCGGAGGGCGAGCCCCGTCTGGAGCACGATGCCGATCACGATCCCCGCGGACGCGCACGCCATCGCCACCGGCACCGTCTGCTCCGCGCCCGCCCGGAGCGCCTCGATGCACGCCCGCAGCCTGAGCCCCGTCGCGGGGCGCAGCCAGGAGAGCGCGATCACGGCGGCCGCCGAGACGATGGCCGCGTAGGTCGCGGTGAAGCCCTGCACGAGCAGCACCAGGATCACGATGACCGGGAGCAAGAGGTGCCCCTGGCGCAGGATGATCGCGCCGAGCAGGGGCAGCTCGCTCTTCGGGATCCCAGTGAGCCCGGTCCGCATCGCATTGAAGTGGATCGCGGCGAAGAGGGCGCCGTAGTAGAAGATCGCGGGAATCGCCGCCGCGATCATGATCTTCGTGTAGGACACGCCCAGGAACTCGGCCATCACGAACGCCGCCGCCCCCATGACGGGCGGCATGATCTGCCCGCCCGTCGAGGCGACGGCCTCGATCGCCGCCGCGGCCTCGGGCTTGAAGCCGGTCCGCTTCATCATGGGGATCGTGAGCCAGCCGTCGACCATGACGTTGGCGACGGCCGAGCCCGAGATCGTGCCGAAGAGGCTCGAGGAGACGACCGACACCTTGCCCGGGCCGCCGCGGGCGCCGCCGGCGATCGCGTTCGCGAAGTTCATGAAGAACTGGCCGGCCCCCGACTTCTCGAGGAACACGCCGAAGATGATGAAGAGGATCACGTACGACCCGGCGACCGCCAGGGGCACGCCGAAGATCCCCTCCGTCGTGAAGTAGGTCTGGTCGATCGTGATCTCGAGCGTGAGGCCCCTGTGGTGGAGCACGCCGGGGAGCCACGGCCCGAGGAGGCCGTACGCGAGGAAGCAGAGCGCGACGATGGGCAGCGAGATGCCGATGGTCCGGCGCGTCGCCTCGAGCACGAGGAGGATCGCGAGCGCGCCCACGAGCTCGTCCGCGAGGGCCAACGGGTGGGCGGTGGGGAAGCGGTTCACCACGTAGTCGTAGTAGCCGAACATGTAGCCGACGCAGCCGAGCGAGAGCGCGGCCAGCCCGAGGTCGGTCCAGGGCACGCGGTCGCGCGTCCGCCCCTTCCGCGCCGGGAAGAGGAGGAACGCCAGCACGAGGCTCATGGCGAGGGTCAGGAAGAGCTGCGCGTGCTGGTCGGGGGCGTACCAGGTGACGCGAACGTAGACATGGTAGACGGCCATGACGACCGCCACCACGCCGACGACCGTGGCCGGGTAGCCCGAGAGCCTGCGCACCGGGGACTACTTCAGAAGGCCGATTTCCCGGTAGTACTTGACCGCGCCCGGGTGATAGGGCATCCCGTAGTCCTGCGCCATCTCTTTCGGCGTGATCCCGGCCATCGTCTTGCTGACGTGGACGAACTCCGCCCGGCCCTCGACCACCGCCTTCGTGACCTTGTAGATGACGTCGGCCGGCGTCCTGGAGGACGCGATCAGGATGGTCGGCGACTGGAAGGTCTGGACGTCGTCCGTGATGCCCTGGTCGGCGTAGGTGCCGGCCTTGATGACGTGGCGGACGAACCCCGGGTTGACCTGGCGGATCTTGGCGAACTCGGCGTCGGTCACGCCGATCATCCGGAGCTTCATCGTCGAGCCGAGGTCGAGCACGAACGATCCGGGCACCACCGTGAACCAGCCCGACGCCATGGCCTGGCGGTTCTTCACCGCCTCGGCGTTGGAGGAGACGGGCCCGTAGCTCTTCGGCCCGAGATCCTCGAGCTTCATGTCGTGGACCTTGAGGAGCACTTCCCAGCCGTCGGCGAGGCTCGTGTTGCCGCGCGCGGGGAGCGCCACGGGCTTGCCCCTGAGGTCCTTGAGCGTCTTGATGTCGCTCGACGCGGGGACCACGAGCTGCCAGACGTTCGGGTAGTAGGTGGCGACGTACATGGCCCGGTCGGTCTGCTTGCCCGCCCACTGCCCCTTGCCGGTGAGCGCGTCCGACAGGACGTTCGTCATCGACCAGCCGAGGTCGGCCTTGTCGTTCCGGATCTTCTCCATGTTGACCAGGGCCGCGCCCGGCTCGACCTGCACGTCCAGCTCGGGGAACCGCTTCTTGATCACCTCGGCGGTGGCGCCCGCCATCGGCGTCCACGTCCCACCGGTCGGGCCGGCCGTGAAGACGACGTTGACCTTCTGCTGGGCTCCGGCCGGCGGCGCCGCGAGTCCGACCGACGCCGCAACCAGGGCCAGGACCAGGAACCGTGCGATCCGATACATGCGGAGATCCTCCTCTCGCAGGGCGCGAGTCTAGAAGGGCACGAGCCGGCCCGCCGCGTCGAACGGGAGCGGGACCGGTTCGCCGAATGGCGTGAGGTCGGCGCGCTGCGCCATCTCGGGCAGGAACGCCTCGGAGACCTCCAGCTCGCCGAGCATGAGCGTGTTCTTGATGCGGACGACCCGGGCGCGCTCGGCCGGGGTCAGCCCGATACACGAGAGGGCGGTCTCGATCGCCTCGCGGTCGGTCTCGTAGGTCGCGGGGATCTTGGCGCTTCCGGGCGCGCACGCCGTGATGCAGTTGATGAGGGTCGGCTTCATGTCGATCTTGTCCACGAGCCGGCGCGTCGTGAAGTCGGCGTTGCCGATCCCCGTGGCGTTGCCGTAGCTCTCCTCGCTGAGGTCGAGGACGACGATCCAGAGGATCCGCGGATCGGCGGGGAACGGCTCGTGCGGGTTCGTCGGCCGCCCGATCACGTTCGAGTCCATCCCGGCGCCGGAGATGTTCTTGCCCATCTCCTCGACGATCAGCACGTCGATGGGGGAAAGGGGGAGGCGGGCCATCCACTCGCGCGCGTCCTTGAGGAGGCGGCGCTCGCCCTCCTCGAGGCGGGCGGCGTTGAAGGCCTCGATGCGCGCCGTCTCGTCGTACCCGTTCTCCACGACGCCCACACCGAACGCGATCCGCGCCTTTCGGAGCATCTCCCGCCCGACCGACGTGATGACCTGCTCGTAGCCGTGATGGATGTTGGCCCGGTGGTACTGGATCGCCCCCCGGTGCTTGCCGAGGCCGATCGTCATCATCTTGAAGAGGCCCGACTCGATCGAGCCCTTGAAGTCCGTGTGGGGCTTCACGCGGTTGACGAGCCCGATCCAGTCGGCCTCCGCCGCGTGCCGATCGAGCCAGACGGGCATCCCCAGCGCCTCGCCCACTTGGACGACCTCCATCGTGGCGCGGATCGGGCAGCCCATCGTGGCCTCGGTGATGCCGTAGTGCGCCAGCACCGAGAGCTGCCCCTCGGGCGTGCCGCCGCCGTGGCTCCCCATCGCGGGGAAGATGAAGGGCCGGGCGCCGAGGTCGCGCAGGAACCTCACCGTGGCGCCGACGACGACGTCGATGTTCGCGATGCCCCGGCTTCCGGCGCCGACCGCCACCGCGTCGCCGGACTTGACCGGCATATCCGCGCCCGCGAGCGCCCTGGCGACGGTCGCGGGGATGTCGCCGACGCGGGGACGGGGAAACGTCTGACGGACGCGGTGCATCCGTGGCCGGGTCATCGCCGTGTCTCCTCTCTGGGTGTCCCTCCTAATACCGGGGCAGTCCGGCGAAGTCAAAGGATTTTTGACCCCGGCTTATGGTATATGTAACAGCCAGTTTTGATGGCTGAGTCCCCTGCCCGACTCGTGCAGATCTCCCTCGCCGGCCTGCTGCTGGTGGCGGGCGGCTGCGGCTGGCTGAGGCCCGCGCCCACGCCGATCCTGCCCGCGGAGGAGCTCTACCAGATCGGCGAGAACGAGCTCCAGCGCAAGCGCTACGAGGACGCGCGCGCGAGCTTCAAGAAGATCGTCGAGCGCCATCCGAACTCGTCGCTGGCGTCGCGCGCCCGCTTCCTCATCGGGGAGGCGTTCTACCGCGAGGGGGAGTTCGAGAAGGCGATCAAGGAATTCGAGACCTTCATGTCCTTCTATCCGCGCCACCAGATCGCGGATCTCGTCCAGTACCGCCTGGCGATGAGCTATTACGACCAGCTCAAGCCGGTCGAGCAGGACCAGGGGCTCACGGTCAAGGCGATCGAGCAGTTCAAGAAGCTCGTCAAGGAGTACCCGGAGAGCCGGTACGCCACGGACGCGCTCGCCAAGGTCGACATCTGCCGCGGCCGCCTGGCCCAGAAGGAGCTGTGGGTGGCGACCTACTACTTCAACCAGGGGAACCCGGGCGCCGCGCGCCAGCGGCTCGAGCTGGTCCTCCGGGACTATCCGCGCACGCTCGTCATCCCGGAGACGCTGTACCTCCTGGCCGAGGTGAACCTCCGCGAGGGCCGGACCGCCGACGCGCTGGACCTCCTCCGCCGGCTTTCCGCCGAGTTCCCCTTCAGCGAGTGGGGCCGCCGGGCGGTGCAGCGCCTCCAGGCCCAGAGGTGATCGCCGTGCACGACATCGTCGACCTCCGCTCCGACACGCTCACCCTCCCGACGCCCGAGATGCGCGAGGCGATGGCGCGCGCCGAGGTCGGCGACGACGTGTGGGAGGAGGATCCGACCGTCAAGCGGCTGGAGGCCATGGCGGCCGAGCGGCTGGGCAAGGAGGCGGGGCTGTTCGTCGCCTCCGGCACCATGGGCAACCTCGTCTCCGTCGTCGCCCAGACGCGCCCCGGCCAGGAGGTCGTCCTCGATCTCGACTCGCACATCTTCAACTACGAGGTCGCGGGCTCCGCGGTGATCGGGAACGTGCAGATGCGGCCGGTCAGGACCGCGCGCGGCTTCCTCGCCCCGGAGCAGATCCGCGAAGCGCTGCGGCCGCCGAACATCCACGTCCCCGAAACCGGGCTGGTCTGCGTCGAGAACACGCACAACCGCCACGGCGGGACCTGCTGCACGCCGGAGGAGATCGCGGCCGTCGCCGCGGTCGCCCACGGCGCGGGCGTCCCCGTGCACCTGGACGGCGCCAGGATCTTCAACGCCGCCGTCGCGCTCGGCCGGCCCGCCAGGGACTTCGCCCGCCACGCCGACTCCGTCACCTTCTGCGTGTCCAAGGGGCTGGCCGCGCCCGTCGGCTCGGTGGTCTGCGGCGCCGCGGCGTTCGTCGCGCGCGCGCGCCGGATCCGCAAGATGGTCGGCGGCGGCATGCGGCAGGTCGGCGTCGTCGCGGCCGCCGGGATCGTCGCCATCGAGCGCATGGTGGATCGGCTGGCCGAGGATCACGCGAACGCGCGCGCGCTCGCCGCGGGGATCGCCCGCCTGCCGGGGCTCTCGGTCGATCTCGCGAGCGTCCAGACGAACATCGTCATCTTCGCCGTCGATCGCCCGAGTGGCGCCGCGGAGCTGGTCGCCGGCTGCGCCTCCCGGAAGGTCAAGATTCATGCGATCGGTCCCGCATCGATCCGCTGCGTGACCCACAAGGACGTGGACGCGGACGACATCGCGCGAACGCTCGACGCGCTCCGCGAGATCACCCGCGGCTGGTAGGGGGGGCCATGGTGGAACGACTGCTCGAGGTCCGGGGGCTGAAGACGCACTTCTTCACCGACGAGGGCGTGGTCCGAGCGGTCGATGGCATCGACTTCCACATCGACAAGGGCGAGACGCTCGGCATCGTGGGCGAGTCGGGCTGCGGCAAGAGCGTGACCGCGCTCAGCATCATGCGGCTGATCCCGCAGCCGCCCGGCCGGATCGTCCAGGGGCAGATCGTGTACAACGGCCGGAACCTCCTCGAGCTGTCGCCCGCGCAGATGCGGAAGATCCGCGGGAAAGAGATCTCGATGATCTTCCAGGAGCCGATGACTTCGCTGAACCCCGTCTTCACGGTCGGCGAGCAGATCGCGGAGGCGATCCGCCTGCACGAGGGCCTCGGACGCCGGGGCGCGATGGACAAGACCGTCGAGATGCTGAAGCTGGTGCACATCCCGAACGCCGAGCGCCGCGTGAAGGAGTACCCGCATCAGCTCTCGGGCGGGATGCGGC
>JACQWC010000049.1 GCA_016209635.1 Candidatus Rokuibacteriota bacterium
CCATTGGTCGCCTTGACCTCGACCACCCCCTCGCCCACCTCGAGCACCGAGATGTCGAAGGTGCCGCCGCCCAAGTCGTACACGGCGATCGTCACGTCCAAATACCGAACCAGGCCGTACGCGAGCGCGGCGGCCGTGGGCTCGTTGATGATCCGCAGCACGTCGAGCCCGGCGATCCGTCCGGCATCCTTGGTCGCCTGTCGCTGGCTGTCGTTGAAGTACGCCGGCACGGTGATGACGGCCTGTGTGAGCTTCTCGCCCAGGTACGCCTCGGCGGCTTCCTTGAGCTTGCGGAGGACCATGGCCGAGATCTCCGGCGGCGCGTACTGCTTGGCCCGGACCTCGACGCGGGCGTCTCCGTTGCCGGCCTTGACCACCTTGAACGGGACCAGCTTGATTTCCTGGAGCACCTCGTCGTAGCGGCGCCCCATGAACCGCTTGATCGAGAAGACGGTGTTTTCGGGGTTCGTGATCGCCTGGCGTTTGGCGACCTGGCCGGCGAGAATCTCCCCGTCCTTCGTGAACCCCACCACCGACGGCGTCAGCCGACTCCCCTCCTGGTTCGCGATCACCGTCGGGTTGCCGCCCTCGACCACCGCCACGACCGAGTTCGTCGTCCCGAGGTCAATGCCGATCACCTTCGCCATGTCCAGTCTCCCTTCCTTCGATGGGTTGCGGCGGAGGAGCTCCGTGGCCCGCTCCGCCGCCCGCGTTTATCCGATCGACGCCCCGTTACAGGATGTCGATCTTGATCTCCTTGGGCTTGACCTCGTCCGTCTTGGGAAGCCTGACCTCGAGAATCCCGTCGCGATAGGTCGCCTTCACCTTGTCCGCCTGCACCGGCATCGGCACCTGGACGCTCCGCTCGAACTTGCCGTAGGGCCGCTCGATCCGGGGACAGCTCTCGTCCTTCAGCTCCTTCACGAACTGGCGCTCGCCCTTCACGGTGAGGAGATCGCCCGTGACCGAGACGTTCACGTCCTTCTCGCGCACACCGGGGATCTCGAAGGTGAGCACCAGGTCGTCCTTTGTCTCGCTATCGAACAGTCGATTCATCTCGCCCTGGATGTCGTTCAGGTTCCGGAATGGCTCAACGCTCACACCGAATGGACGCCATCGCTCCACTGCCATGCCCAGGTCCTCCTTCGCTTGCCGGCCTCCAATACCGGTCTTGGTCTGATCTGAGTCCATTACGTTTATATCAACTGAGTCAGTTCATGTCAAGGCATCGCAGGCTACATCAACCCGGGGCAAGCATCGTACATTGAGCGTAACCATTCCATTTCGCAGGACTTCGATGGATTCGCTGCTATGGTTTCGCTATGCGCCTCGGCTGTGGCGGATGCCTTGCCTGGCTAGTCCTGGCGGCGTTCCTGGTCCTTGTCGTGTCTGGAGGAACCTGGGGCATGTTCAGACTCCTCCAGCGGCCGGACATCCCTCCCGTACCCGCCGAGGCCGAGGACGGGGTCCGGGCCCAGCAGAAGGTCTACGGGCTCCTGCGAGGGCGCCGGAACGGCGGTGGCGAGTCCACCGGACGGTCGATCGCGCTCTCCGAGCCCGAGGTGAACGCGCTCCTTCAGCGGCATCTGGCAGACGCGACCGATCTGCCTCTCGAGGGTTCCGTGGTCCGGCTCCCCGATCACGGCACGATCGAGTTCGCGGGCCGAGTCCCGCTGGGGCGCATCCTCGCGGAGCCGCCCCTCTCGGCCATCAGGGACGCGCTACCGGCGCGCTGGATCCGACGGCCGGTCTGGGTGCACCTACGGGCTCACGCTCGCCTCGAGTCCGGGGAAGGTCAACGTCGCTACATCCGCCTCGACGTCGGCCGGTTCTCCCTCGGCGAGCAACGGCTCCCCGCGGCGCTTCTCCCCTTCCTCTTCAACCCGACAACCCTGCGCGTCTTGCGATGGCAGGTCCCGCCCGGCGTCGAGTCGGTGACGATCGAGCCGGGACGGGTGGTCATCAAGGCCGCTTTGCCGCGTTGACGTAGCGGAGCTGGAGGTCGTAGATGAGCTCCTCCAGGATCTGTGTCTCTTCGGCGGTCCGATTGCCCTCGGTCTTCTCGCGCAACAGGATCAGGAGATCGATCACCTCGGCCGCCTCGGCGGGGTCGTGATGCACCTCTCCGGTGACGGGATCGGCAAGCTCGCCCAGCGCCACGGCGGCCGAGCTCGCGAGCATCATGAAGAGCCCCGCGAGCGAGCGCTCGGCAGCGGGCGGGCCCGGACCGGACGTGGGCAGGCTCTGGGTCGTGGGCTCGCGCGCGGCGGTTGGCGCATCGCCGCGGGGAATCTCCCCCGCCTCGACCCGCCGGCGCCGGTCGGTCACCTTGAATCCTTCGTCCGGACCCGTCTCGGTCATGCGCGGGAACCTAGCATACGCGAAAACCCTTGCTGTATAATCACCTACTCGCAGGAAGGGAAATGACCCAGTCCGCGGGTACCCTCTTTGAAGCGCTCCTCCACATCATGGCGCGGCTGCGCGGTCCCGGCGGGTGCCCCTGGGACCGCGACCAGACCCCGACTTCCTTGAAGCCGTACCTCATCGAAGAGGCGTACGAAGTCCTCGAGGCCATCGAGGCCGGCCACGTTCCCGCGCTCCGGGAGGAGCTGGGCGACCTCCTTTTCCAGGTCGTGTTCCACGCCCAGCTCGCCAGCGAGCGCGGCGAGTTCACCATGGCCGATCTCCTCGCGCACCTGAGCGACAAGATGGTGAGCCGACATCCCCACGTCTTCGGCGACGCGTCCGTGAAGACGCCGAAGGAGGCTCTCGCGCAGTGGGAAGCCATCAAGCAGCACGAGGCCGAGACGAAGGGGCGCTGCCGATCCGTCCTCGATGGGGTCCCGCGCGCCCTGCCGTCGCTCCTCCGGGCTCAGCGACTGCAGGCGAAGGCGGCGCACGTGCAGTTCGACTGGCCCGACGCGCGGGCGGCGTGGGCGAAGGTCGAGGAGGAGATCTGCGAGGCCGCCGCCGCGCTCGCCGGCGGGGACCGCGAGCGGGTGCGCGAGGAGCTGGGCGACGTCCTTTTTTCGCTCGTGAACGTGGCGCGGCTGTCCACGATCGACGCCGAGGAGGCGCTGCAGGGCGCGATCGAGAAGTTCCGGCGTCGGTTCACCGAGATGGAGGCCGATCTGATCGCGAAGGGGAAGTCGATCGGGACAGTGTCGCAGGACGAGATGGAGCGCGCGTGGGAGGCGGCGAAGGCCCAGGAGCGAGCGCGATGAAGTTGAAGGTCGGCCAGGCCCGCGTCTCGATCGAACGGGGCGACATCACCGACTGGGAGGTCGACGCGATCGTGAACGCCGCCAACTCGACCCTCGCCATGGGGGCGGGCGTGGCCGGCGCCATCAAGCGCAAGGGCGGCGTCCTGATCGAGGAGGAGGCGATGCGTCAGGGGCCGGTCGAGGTCGGCGAGGCCGTGCTCACGACGGGGGGCAACCTCGCCGCCACGCACGTGATCCACGCCGCCCTCATGGGCCCCGATCTGAAGACCGACGGCGACAAGATCGCGACGACCACCCGGGCCGTGCTGGCGCTCGCCGACAAGCGTCGCATCACCTCCCTGGCCCTGCCGGCGCTGGGAACCGGCGTAGGGCACGTCCCGCCCCAGGTGTCCGCCGAGGCCATGCTGAACGCCGTCGTGGAGCACCTCAGGGCCGGCCAGTCGAGCCTCAGGCGCGTGGTGTTCGTGCTCTACCAGGACGAGGCCCACAAGGCTTTTATTGCTACGCTCAAACGGCTGGGTGGAGTACAGTAAAAGGTTACATGGCACAGACGACGAAGATCGGGCAACCCGTCAGCCGCCGCCTCGGGGACCTTCTCGTGGCGGAGGGGCTCATCAGCGACGAGCAGCTCGCGCGGGCGCTGGCCGAGCAGAAGACCACCAGCGAGAAGCTCGGCTCGATCCTCGTCCGCCTCGGCCTCATCACGGAAGAGCAGCTCATCGGCTTCCTCTCGCGCCAGTACGGGATCCCGTCGATCAGGCTCTCGCAGCTCGAGGTCGACCCGGACGTCCTGCGGCTCGTACCCCCCCAGATCGCGAAGAAGTACGAGGTCCTCCCGATCAAGCGAATCGGCAACTCGCTCACGCTGGCGATGGCCGACCCGACCAACGTGTTCGCGCTCGACGACATCTCCTTCATGACCAACCTCCAGGTGCTGCCTCTCGTCGCGTCGCAGGCGGGGATCCGCAAGGGCATCGAGCGGAACTACGAGCCCCAGACCGCGTCGATGACGGACGTCCTCTCCGAGATGGCGCAGGACGTCCCGAACGTGGAGGTCATCGGCACCGAGGAGCCGGCCGGCAAGCTGGACATCTTCGAGCTGAAGGAGTCCGCCGACGAAGCGCCGGTCGTCAAGCTGGTCAACATGGTGCTCGTCGACGCGATCGCGAAGGGCGCGTCCGACATCCACTTCGAGCCGTACGAGAAGATCTTCCGGGTCCGCTTCCGGGTCGACGGGGTGCTCCACGAAGTCCTCGCGCCACCGAAGCGCCTCGAGCCGGCGATGATCTCGCGCCTCAAGATCATGTCGAGTCTCGACATCGCCGAGCGGCGCCTCCCGCAGGACGGACGGATCAAGCTCCGCGACGGCGCGCGCGAGATCGACTTCCGCGTCTCGATCCTGCCGACGATCTTCGGCGAGAAGGCGGTCCTCCGAATCCTGGACAAGGAGGCCCTCAAGCTCGACCTCACGCAGCTCGGCTTCGACCCGTGGAGCCTCGAGCAGTTCCAAACAGCGATCCACCAGCCGTACGGCATGGTGCTGATCACCGGGCCCACGGGCTCTGGCAAGACGACCACGCTCTACTCCGCCATCCACACGATCAACTCCCCCGACGTCAACATCATGACGGCGGAGGACCCGGTCGAGTACAACCTCAAGGGCGTCAACCAGGTCCAGATCGACGAGGGCGTGGGGCGCACGTTCGCCGGGGCGCTCCGGTCGTTCCTGCGCCAGGACCCCGACGTCATCCTCGTCGGCGAGACGCGCGACCTCGAGACGGCGCAGATCAGCATCCGCGCCGCGCTCACCGGCCATCTGGTGTTCTCCACCCTGCACACCAACGACTGCGCCTCGACGATCGCCCGCCTGGCCGACATGGGCATCCCGCCCTTCCTCATCGCCTCGTCGCTCCAGCTGATCCTCGCGCAGCGCCTCGGACGGAAGGTCTGCAAGGAGTGCCGCCAGCCGTACGAGGCGGACGAGGAATCTCTCGTTCCCTACGGGCACACCCCGACCGGCGTCCGCTGCACGTTCTACAAGGGCAAGGGGTGTCAGGCCTGCAGCTTCACGGGGATGAAGGGGCGGGTCGCCATCTACGAGGTCATGCCCGTCACGGAGGAGCTGCGGGACCTCATCCTCCGGAACGCTCCGACCGTGGAGCTCCGAGAGATGGCGCAGACGCAGGGCATGAAGACGCTGCGCCAGGCGGGGCTCCAGAAGGTGATCGACGGGGTCACCACCCTCGACGAGGTGCTTCGAGTCACACTCTCCTAGAGAGGATCCGGAGGAGCGGGAGGAGTCGCCATGGCGGTATTCGCGTATCGCGGCCGGTCGGGAGCTGGAGTCGTTGCTGGCGAGATCGAGGCCAACGACAGGCTTGCCGCCGTCGCGCAGCTCCGCGCGAAGGGCGTCGTCGCCACATCCATCCAGGAGCGGAAGGCCAAGGCGGCCGCCGCCGCGAAGAAGATCGGGGGCAAGGTCAAGGACCGCGACCTGGCGATCTACACCCGCCAGTTCTCCACGATGGTCGACGCCGGCCTCCCGATCGCCCAGTGCCTCTCGATCCTGGCCGAGCAGAGCGAGGCCAAGGGCCTCCGCGACGTCACGCAGCAGATCGCGCGCGACGTCGAGGGTGGCGCCACGTTGGCGGACTCCTTCCGGAAGTACCCGAGGACCTTCGACGCCCTGTTCACGAACATGCTCCAGGTCGGCGAGTCGGGCGGCGTGCTCGACGTCGTGCTCCAGCGCCTCTCCGGCTACATCGAGAAGGCGGCGGCGCTCAAGAGCAAGGTCAAGGGCGCGATGGTCTATCCCGTCACGATCATCGGCGTGGCGGTCCTGGTTATCATCTTCATGATGATCTTCGTCATCCCCACCTTCGCCGGCATCTTCACGAACATGGGCGCCGAGCTGCCGCTGCCGACCCAGATCGTCCTCTGGCTCTCGGACTTCACCCGCAAGTTCGTGATCCTCATCGTCGCCGGCATCTTCGCGATGATCTGGGGGCTCAAGTGGTACTACGCGAGGGACCAGGGCAGGATGGTCGTCGACACCTTCATGCTGAAGGTCCCGGTGATCGGGATGCTCATCCGAAAGGTGGCGGTGGCCCGGTTCACCCGGACCCTCGGCACCCTCATCTCGTCGGGCGTGCCCATCCTCGAGGGGCTGCTCATCACCGCGCGGTCGTCGGGGAACTGGGTCGTCGAGCAGGGCGTCATGCAGGCCCGCGCCGTCGTCACCGCCGGCGGCACGCTCGCGGAGCCCCTCCGGACCACCCCGGTCTTCCCGCCCATGGTCGTCCACATGATCAGCGTCGGCGAGAACACGGGGGCCCTCGACAAGATGCTCAACAAGATCGCCGACTTCTACGACGACGAGGTGGATGTCGCGGTCACCGCGCTGACATCGCTGCTCGAGCCCATGATGATCGTCTTCCTAGGCGTCGTCGTGGGCGGCATCGTCGTGGCGATGTACATGCCGATCTTCAAGATGGTGACCTTGATCAAGTAGTGAAGGCGCTCGACGCCAACCGGCTCCTGCGCGGCTTCTCGTGGGTGCGGCTCGGGCTCGCCCAGCTTCTGCTCGTCCTCGGACCGCTCCTCCCCTCGGATCTGATCCCTGCGGCGAGCGGGGGCGTCTTCGCGCTCCCCCTCCTCGTGGCCGTCGTGTCTTCCGGCGCGCTCCTCCTGCTCGGTCCCGTGTCGCAGCCGCGGCGCATCGCGTGGCTCCTCTTCCTGCTCGACGCCGTCCTGGTCACCGCGGTCGTCGCCGCCACGGGTGGCGCCCAGTCCATCTTCACGTTCCTCTACGTGCTCTCCGTCACGGCGGCGTGTGTCCTCCTGTCCCGCACCGGGGGCCTCGTGATCGCGGCGACGTCCAGCATCCTCTATACGGGCCTCGTGTTCGGGCGCACGGTCTTCCCCTTGACCCACCTCTTCGAGCCACCACAGGAGACGACGGCGCTCGAGCTGCTGACGATGTTTCTGAACTCCGGAACGTTCCTGACCGTCGCCATCGTCGCGGGCGGTCTGGCCGAGCGCTTCAACGCCACGCGCCAGGAGCTCGAGACTCAGCGCAAAACGCTCAGTGACCTGCAGGCCTTCAAGGACCTCATCTTCCAGTCGGTCGGCACGGGGCTCATCGCCCTCGATCGCGATCACACGATCACCGCGCTCAACCGCGGCGCGGAGGAGATCAGCGGCCTCCCGGCCCAGCAGGCGGTCGGTCGCCCGTGGTCGGCGCTCTTCGGCAACGCCGTCCCGCTCGCCTCGATCGAGGCCGCGATCACCGACAATCCGCGGGCCGCGGTCCGCCACGAGGCGGTGCTCCGGCGCGCCGACGGGAGCGCGATCCCCGTGCGCTTCACGTTCTCCCTGCTGCGCTCGGGGGACGGCGACCGGCTCGGCCTCATCGGGGCGTGCGAGGACCTCTCGACCTTCCGCGAGATGGAGGCGCGAATGCGCCAGGCCGATCGCCTGGCCACGCTGGGTCGGATGGCGGCAAACATCGCGCACGAGATCCGCAACCCGCTCGCGTCCCTCACCGGGGCGATCGAGGCCCTGACGGGCAATATCGGGGCTGCCGACGCGCGCGACCGCCTCACGCAGATCGTCCTTCGCGAGTCGGACCGGTTGAACGAGATCCTCAAGAACTTCCTCGATTACGCGCGGCCGGCGCCTCTCGTCCTGAACACCGTCGACCTGGTGGAGGCGCTCGACGACGTCCTCCTGCTCCTCGAGCATCGTGCCGTGCCGCCGACCTTCAAGATCGCGCGCGAGTACCCGGCGTCGCTCCGGTGGACGGTCGACCCCCAGCGACTCAAGCAGGCGCTCTGGAACCTCTGCCTGAACGCCGTCGAGGCGATGCCGGACGGAGGCGAGCTGCGCGTGGGCGCGGCCGCCGGGCCGCACGCGCTGGAGATCTGGGTCGCCGACACGGGCGAGGGCATCGCGCCGGGCGACCTCTCGCACATCTTCGAGCCGTTCTACTCCACCAAGCCGGGCGGCAGCGGGCTCGGCCTCGCGCTGGTCCACCGCATCGTGCAGGAGCACGGCGGCGAGATCGACGTCCGCACCGAGCCTGGGCTCGGCACCACCTTCACCGTCACGCTCCCCGCCCGCCGTGGCTGAACCGCGGGTCCTCGTCGTCGACGACGAGCGGAGCATGCGGGAGCTGCTCGGGATCACGCTCCAGCAGAGCGGGTACGACGTCACGCTCGCCGAGGGCGGCGAGAGCGCCATCAAGACGCTCCGGAGTCAGGCGTTCGATCTCATCATCACCGATTTGAGGATGCGGAAGGTCGACGGGCTCGCCGTCCTCAGAGCGGCGAAGGAGCACTCCCCGGAGACGGTGGTGCTCGTCGTCACCGCGTTCGCCTCCACCGAGACCGCGGTGGAGGCCATGAAGCTCGGCGCCTACGACTACCTCACCAAGCCGTTCAAGCTGGACGAGATCAAGCTGATCATCGCCAACGCGCTCGAGCGCAAGCGGCTCCAGGACGAGAACACCGCGCTGAGGCGCCAGCTCCAGAGGGAGCGCGGGCTCGGGAGCTTCGTCGGCCGGAGCCGCGGGATGCGCGACGTCCTCGAGACCGTGCGGAAGACGGCTGACAGCGTCTCGACGGTCATGATCACCGGCGAGAGCGGCACGGGGAAGGAGCTCGTCGCGCGCGCGATCCACCAGGAGAGCCCCCGGCGCAAGGGGCCGTTCGTCTCGGTCAACTGCGGCGCCGTCCCGCACGGCCTCATGGAGTCCGAGCTGTTCGGTCACGTCAAGGGATCGTTCACGGGGGCCGTGGCGAGCACCGAGGGTCTCTTCGCGGCGGCCGACGGCGGCACGCTCTTCCTCGACGAGATCGCCGAGATCCCACAGTCCGTCCTGGTCAAGCTGCTCCGGGCGATCCAGGAGCGCGAGATCCGCCGCGTGGGCGACACGCGCGATGTCAAGATCGACGTCCGGCTGATCGCCGCGTCGAACCGGGATCTCCGCACGGCCCTCGCCGAGGGGGCGCTGCGCGAGGACCTCTTCTACCGGCTCAACGTGATTCCGATCCACCTCCCGCCGCTCCGCGAGCGGAGGGAGGACGTCCCGCTCCTCGTGGCCCACTTCATCCAGAAGATCTCCGCGGAGGTCGGCAAGGCCGTGCGCGGGGTGAGCCCCGAGGCGCTCGCCGTGCTCGAGCACTACCACTGGCCGGGGAACATCCGCGAGCTGGAGAACGTGGTGGAGCGCGCGATCGTGCTGGGCTCGGACGAGATCCTCGGCGTCGACGCCCTGCCCCCGCACCTCGGACACCCGCGCGAGGTCCAGGAGATGCCCATGGAGCTGCCCGCCCCCGGTCTCGACCTCGAGGCGATGCTCGACCGCATCGAGTACCGGTACATCCAGATGGCGCTCGAGCGGACCGGCGGCGTCCAGACGCGCGCCGCGGAGCTGCTCGGGGTCAGCTTCCGGCAGTTCAGGTACAAGCTCCAGAAGCATGCGCTCCGGGCCGGCTCACGCGCCGCCCGGTCTCCCGAAGGCAGAGCTGGGTGACGCTTTCCGTCACCGGACTGCCGCGCTTCGTCAAAGCGGGCCCCGCCGGAACCCCCGCCGTCGATCTAAAGTTCTGACTTCACGACGCTCCCGCCCCGGCACTCCGTGGCATCAAAGGTGCACACTTTCCCAACCCAGGCCGTCCCAACCATTCAGACAGGGGGATTCATAATGATTCGTTTCTGGCACCAGCGGTTCAGGTTCGGCAGCGAGCGAGGCTTCACGCTCATCGAGCTGCTGATCGTCGTGGCCATCATCGGAATCCTGGCGGCGATCGCCGTCCCGCTCTACGCCAACGTTCAGGCGCGGGCGCGGATCGCGAAGGCCCAGGCCGACACCCGGTCGGTGGCGTCGGCGCTCAGCTTGTACTCCGCGCACTGCGGCGGCCTCCCGCCCGTCGGCGGCACCGCCGCCACCTGCGCCATGCAGGCCGGCGCGGGCGCCGGGTCCATCCCTGCGGCGTTGACCGTCCAGCAGACCAACACGCAGGCCCAGATCGGTGGGCCGTTCATGAACTCGATCCCCGCGGCTCCGGCCGGGTGGGGCGGCGCCGCGGCGGCCGACCTCATCTATCTCTACAACGTGACCGCAGCGGGGACGTTCGAGGTCTGCGCGACCGGCGACGTGACGGGCGCCAGTTCGGACGCCGGCACGACCTGCCCATAGGTTCAGCGACCGATCTCTTCGGGCGCTTCGTCTAGCGGGCGGCCACTCGCGAACGACGGACCCCGGCGGCCAGGCTCACGGCCGCCGGGGTCTTTCGGCCCCTGGGCAGGAAGCGCCTCGAGCACGCGCCAGACGGGATGATTGGCCTCGCGGTCATTCTCGGCCTCGTTGTGGGAAGCTTCCTCAACGTCGTGATCGCACGCCTTCCCGCGCACCGGAGCCTGTGGCGACCCGGGTCCGCGTGCCCCACCTGCGGCGCGGCGATCGCGTGGCACGACAACATCCCGCTGCTGTCGTTCCTCCTGCTCAGGGGTCGCTGCCGCGCGTGCGGCGCGCCGATCTCCTGGCGCTACCCGCTGGTCGAGTTCCTGACGGGCGGCCTCTTCGGCCTCGCCTGGCTCGTGTTCGGTGCGACCCGGGACGCGCTGATCGCGATTGCCCTGCTCGCGACGCTGATCGCGATCACCTTCATCGATCTGAGACACCAGATCATCCCCGACGTGATCACCCTGCCGGGCGTCGTGGCAGGCCTTCTTGCCAATTTGACTACAGGACGAGTACCCTGGGTCGAGTCGGTCCTCGGAATCGTGGCTGGCGGCGGGGCGTTCCTGGTTATCATTCTGGCCAGCGGAGGGGGCATGGGCGGAGGCGACATGAAGCTCGGCGCGATGCTCGGCGCCTTTCTAGGATGGAAGGTTACGCTCCTCTCCCTCTTCCTTGCCGTCGTGCTTGGTGGCATTCTAGCGATAGCCCTGCTCGCCTCGGGGCGGAGCGGGCGTAAGGACCCGATTCCATTTGGCCCTTTTCTTGCTGTGGGAGGTACGGTCGGCCTCTTTTGGGGCGAAAGGCTGGTAGCGTGGTACCTCAGCGGGTTCGCCGGCTAGACGACAACGGCTTCACGCTGGCCGAGCTGGTCGTCCTCGTGGCGATCATCGGCCTCCTGATGGCGACGAGCGTCCCGTTCTTCCTGAACTACTGGCAGTCGGCCACGCTGAAGGCTGGCGCCGAGGAGCTGGCCGTCGTCCTCAACAGCGCCCGGCAGCTCGCCATCTCACAGAACACCTCGGTCTGCGTGACCGGGAACAACACGAGCGTCCAGTACCACCTGAGCCTCTGCTCGAACGCCGCCTGGACGGGCCCGGGCACCGATTCCACGGGGTTCATCCGGCTGTCGAACGGCATCACCGTGACACCCCCGGGCGCGAGCGTCATCTTCAGCTACCTCGGCGCCGCCGCCCCGGGCGGCACCTACACCGTGCGCAACCCGACCGACGGCAAGACGCTCAGCGTGATCGTCGCGACGTCGGGACGCGTGAGCATCGCGCCATGATCGAGCGAGTGCGCGCACTGATCCGGAACGAGCGCGGGCTCACGCTCGCCGAGATCCTCGCGGCCGTCGCGGTCATCGGCATCGGCCTCGTCGGCCTCGCGGTCGTCATCCCGATCGCGAGCTACGGGCTCCAGGAGGGCAACCAGCTCTCGACGGCCACGTTCCTCGCCGAGCAGCGGCTCGAGCAGGTGAAGAACGCCGTGTGGCAGGCCTCCGCGCCCACCAACGACTGCATCGGCGTCTCGGCCAACGCGACCGCTGCGCCCACCGTCCCGTATGCGGGCGGGGACAGCTGCAACGGCGCGGCCGCCACCACGTTCCCAGACGAGGCGAACGTCCCCGGCTACACGGGCTACGCCCGGAACGTGCGGGTCACCGACTGTGGCGTGGGCGCGGGCTGCGGTCTCGTCGTGCACTCCGACATGCGCCTGGTCACCGTGACGGTGACCTACCGTCCCCTCACCGCGGCGGGGCAGACGACGACGAACAAGTCCGCGGTCGTGAGTCTCCTCGTGGCCAAGCGATGACGAACGAGCGGGGATTCACGCTCGCCGAGCTTCTGGTCTCGTGCGCGGTCCTCGGGCTCGTCCTGGCCGGCATCGTCACGCTCCAGCAGCAGGGCATGACGGCGTATCTCATGGGCTCCGCGCGCGTGGAGGTGCAGCAGAACGCGAGGCTGGCGCTCGACATCATGACGCGCGAGCTGCGCTCGGCCCTGTCCGTGACGCCGGACGCCGCATGCAACAACGCCACCAACGGAGCGACCACCATCACCTTCAGCGATCAGAACGGCACGGCGGTCACCTACGCGCTCTCGACCACGAACCTCCAGCGGAACACGATCACGCTGATCGGCGGCGTCCAGACGTTTCGCATCCTGTGCTATGCCTCGGACGGCACCACCCTCACCAATGGGCTCAGCACGCTCACCACCGGCGTCCGCAGCGTGAAGATCTCGCTGACCACCCAGAACGAGGACCCCGTCGCGGCGAAGTCGCCGGGGAACCAGCACGCGGTCATGGAGTCGACCATCCGGCTGAGAAACGTCCTCTGAGCGCGGCCACCGACGTGAGGCGTTCCGCCCTTTCCGCGGGCATCCTCGTCGCCGTGCTCCTCGCCGGCTGCGGGAGCCCGGCGCCAGCGCCGGGTCCGGCCCAGGCACAGGACTATGCCAAGCAGGCTCTCGAGGCGATGGGGCGGCAGGATTGGGCCGCCGCGGCCCCTCTCTTCCGCCAGGCGCTCGCCCGGGACCCGAGGAACCCGCTCCTGCACTACAACCTGGCGATCTGTGCGGCTTACCTCGAGCTGCGCGACGAGGCGGTCCGCGAGTTCCAGTGGGTGCTGGCGAACGGCCCCGCGGGGTCGCAGGAGGTGGAGGCCGCGCGGCAGTGGCTCATCGCGGCCGGCGTCCTCCAGGCACCGCGCGAGGCGACGTCGAACGAGCCCCCGCCCGACGAGACGACCGGCGACAGCGGGCTGGCGGGCCGGGTTCTTTACGCGGAGAGCGGCGCGCCGGTCCCGCTCCAGCGCGAACAGCTCCACCTGATCGGGCTGCCCGACACCCCGACGAAGGAACAGCGGTACGTGCTCCGGACCGATCAGGAAGGTCGGTTCGAGTTCAAGCGCATCGTGCCGGGGCCGTACAGGCTGACCAATCGCGTTGCCGGTCAGCCGACCTGGCGGCTCAAAGTCGAGCTCGAGCCGGGCAGCGTGGGGACGCTCGATCTCACGCCGGACAACAGCACGAAAGTTCGCGACGACTTCCCCGGGTCGGCTCGGTAGAGCGCGCGGGGTGTCCTGCCCGGCGATCGAGAACGATCTGTAGGGGTACCCGAGTCGCTATCCCCCAAGCGTGGTATGGCGGAAAATATTGGCCGAGAAAACACAGACTTCTATACTGAGACGGTAGCGAAGAGCCCTCAGCGGGTGAGATGAAAGGATATGTTTAATCTACCGTTCTTCGGCAAGAAGCAGGAGCTGTTCGGCCTGGACATCGGTTCTGCGATGGTCAAGGCGGTCCAGCTGAGAGAGTCCGGTCCGTCGTACGCGCTCGCCGCGCTCGGGATGGCCCCGGTCGCCCCCGACGCCATCTCGGACGGCAGCATCAAGGACCCCCCGGCGGTGATCGACGCCGTCAAGGACGCGGTGGCGAAGGCCGGGCTCAAGACGACTGACATCGCCATCTCGGTGTGCGGCCGGGAGCTGATCATCAAGAAGGTCCAGATCCCCGAGGTCCCCCCGAAGGAGCTGCACGGCGCGGTGCTGCTCGAGGCCGAGCACCACATCCCGTTCGCCGCCGACGAGGTGTACATCGATTACCACGTCGTGGGGACACAGGGCGGCCAGATGGATCTGATCCTCGTCGCCGTCAAGAAGTCCAAGGTCGCGGAGTACGTGAGCGTCGCGGAAGAGGCCGGCCTCAATCCGGTGATCGTCGACGTCGACGGCTTCGCGCTGGGCAACCAGTTCGAGCTGAACACGCCCGAGCCCGGCACGGACGCGGTCGCCCTCATCGACATCGGCGCCTCGGTGATGAAGACGAACGTGATCCACGGCGGCGCTACGATCTTCGCCCGCGACATCCCGTTCGGCGGCAACAACTACACGCAGGCGATCGCCCAGCGCCTCCGGATCTCGTTCGACGAAGCGGAGGCGGCCAAGATCGGCAAGGATGTCGGGGTGAAGTGGGAGGCGATCGTCCCGGCCCTCGAGGAGGTGTCCCGCGAGCTCAGCCTCGAGGTCCAGCGCACGTTCGACTACTTCTCGTCGACCGCGGAGTCCGAGCGCATCGGCAAGATCGTCCTGGCCGGCGGCTGTGCGCAGCTTCCCGGTCTGAACGAGTACCTCTCGTCGACCTGGGGCATCGCGGTGGAGATGGCCCGGCCGCTCGATCGGGTCGAGGTCCCGCCGGCGCACGCCGAGGAGGTCGCCGCCGCCGGACCCGCGCTCGCCGTCGCCGTGGGGCTCGGTCTCCGCCGGGCGGGGGACAAGGGCAAATGATCAGGATCAACGTCGCGCCACCCCCCGAGGCCCGGGCCCGGCGCAAGCGCTTCGAGTTCCGGCTGCCCGCCTTCAACCTCGGCATCCTCTTCGGCATCCTCTACGTGATCGCCGTCGCCGGCATCGGCTGGTACTGGTGGACCGAGTCCGAGGAGGCGGCGCGGCTCGACCGCGAGGTGACCCGCGCGCAGCAGGAGCTGGCCGCGCTCAAGACGACGATCGGTCAGGGGGCCAAGGTGAAGGAGCTGCTCCCCGAGCTGCAGAAGCGCGTGAAGGCCATCCAGGAGCTGACCAAGGATCAGGCGCGGCCCATCCGCCTCCTGGACGCGTTCGTCGAGGTCGTCCCGCGGGAGCTGTGGATCACGGGTTTCGAGGAGAAGGGGACCGTCCTCCGCATCACCGGATCGGCGTTCACGACGACCGCGGTCTCGGACTTCATGTCGAACCTCAAGGCGTCGGGCAAGTTCAAGGACGTCGACATCGTCGTGTCGCGTCAGGACCTGGCCAAACCCCCGCGGCTCGTGACCTTCGAGGTCACCTGTCGCTTCGAGAGCTGAGATGGAACTGCCAGCCGCGTTCGATCCGATCGTCAATGCTCCCCGGTGGCAGAAGGTCGTCATCGGCCTGGTCCCGCTCGTCCTCATCGGCGCCGGCGCGTACTTCCTGCTCCTGAAGCCGCTCGAGGACCGGATGACGGCCACGCGGGCGAAGCACGCCTCGCTCCAGACCGAGCTGAACCAGAACCGCGCCATCGCCGCGGATCTGGCGCGGTTCCGTCGCGAGGCAGCCGAGCTGGAGAAGAAGCTCGAGGCGCTGAAGGAAAAGCTCCCGACCGAGAAGGAGACCCCGCCGCTCTACCGGACCCTCTCCGACGCGGCGACGCAGTCGGGACTCGCGGTGTCGCTCTTCCAGCCGCGCGAGCCGAGGACACGGGAGTTCTACAGCGAGATCCCCATCGTGCTGAATGCCGAGGGTGGCTACCACCAGCTCGGCGAGTTCCTGGAGCGGGTGGCGGGGCTCCCGCGCGTCGTCACGCTAGCGGAGTGGAAGCTCACGGGACAGCTACGGCAGCAGTACGCCATGAAGGCCGAGCTGATCCTCGCCACCTACATGTACCGCCCCGTCGGATCGGTGCCGCCGCCCAAGCCCGGCGCGGCCCCGATCCCGAAGCCGCCGGCGCCGGCGGGGACGGCCAAATGACGCCGCGCCGCGTTCTCGCGTGGTCGATCGGCCTCGCCATAACGGTCGCGGCCTGCGGCGGCTCTCCGCCGCCCACCGCGCCTCCGAAGCCCGGCGCGGCGCCCGCGCCCGCCAAGCCGGCCGCGGGACCTCCGCCCGGGAAGCCCGCAGCGGCGCCCGCGCCGCCGGCGGCCGCCCAGAAGCCCGGGGCACCGACGCAGACGGCGGCCGCCCCCGCGGCGCCCCAGCTCCCCCAGACTCCGCCACCGAGCTACGACGCGGCGGGCCGGCGCGATCCGTTCCAGACGCTCGACACGCCGAAGGGAGCCGCCGCGGGTGCGAGCGTCGCCACGGCCAAGCTCACCGGGATCATCCGGAGCGCCGGCTCGTCGCTGGCCCTCGTCGAGACGCCCGACGGCATCGGGTACATTCTCAGGCCCGGGGACACGCTGGCCGACGGGCGTTTGGTCGAGATCGGCCCGAACACCGCGGTCTTCAGCGTCACACCCAAGCCGGGATCGGCTGCGACCCAAGTGATCCTCAAACTCCCCGAATGAACCACCCACCACGGAGGCGGATCGTGCGACGAGCCTTGCGCGTTGCGCTCACGATCGTGATCGCTCTGGCCGCGTCGGCCGGGGAAGGGGCGAACGAGCCCGTCCGACTCACCGACGTGACGGTCAGCTCTCAACCGGACGCGGTGACCGTGCACCTCAAGACCTCGGGCACCGTGCAGTACCGGGCCACGCTGATCGACTCGCCCAGCCGGCTCGTCGTCGATCTCGACGGAACGACGTACGGCTGGCGCCGGGGGCCCCTCAGCGTCGATACCGAACCGCTCACGCAGATCCGTGGCGGCCAGTACAAGCCGGGTGTCGCCCGGGTGGTCGTCGAGCTCACCCGCCGCGTCGGCTACGTCGTCCACGAGGACGTCGGGGGCGTGGCCATCGTGATCCCGACCCTGAGCGGAGCAGTGAAGACCGCGGCCGCGGGCGACGCCAAACCGAAGGTCACTCCCGTCAAGGCCCTGCCGAGCGCGCCCGAGAAGCCGGTGGCGGCGGCGCCGACCCCGGTCGAGCTCGAGCGCTCGCCCTCGTCGGGCGCGAGTGACGCCGCGGCGGCCAGGACGCCGTTGCCGCCGCTCAAGACTCCGGTCCGCATCGCCCAGGCCCAGGCGCCCGCCGCCCGGCCCGCGCTCGGGAACGGGCAGCGTCTCATCTCGCTCGACTTCAAGGACGCTGACGTCGTCAACCTGCTCCGGATCCTCGCGGCCGAGAGCGGCAAGAACATCGTGATCGGTGAGGACGTGAAGGGCAAGATGTCGATCTCGCTCCAGAACGTCCCGTGGGAGCAGGCGCTCGCCACGATCCTCGAGGTCCGGGGCCTCCAGCGGATCGACAAGGACAACGTGATCCGGATCGTCTCGAACGAGCAGCTCGCCAAGGAGCGCGAGCAGCGGGCGCGGCTCGAGGAGGCCAAGCTCAAGTCGGAGGCGGAGCTCAGGACGAAGCTCGCCGAGGCGGCGCTCAAGGAGCAGGAGGCCCAGCAGAAGAAGCTGGCGAACGACGCGGCCATCGCGGAGGCCCAGGCGCGCGGCCCGCTCAGGGAGGAGACGATCCGCCTCGCCTACGCCGACCCCGAGGAGGTGGCGAAGACGCTCCAGGGCATCCTCGGAATCCCGCCCGAGGGGGTCCAGGCGACCACGACGCCGATCACCGGCGGGCCGCCGCCGATCGGCGAGGCGCCGTTCTCGGCGCTCTACGGCCAGGGCGCCCAGCAGCAGCCGCAGCGCGCGCCGCTCTCGCCCTCGGCTGACGTGCTCTCGAAGGGGATCACGATCCGGGCCCACAAGCCGACGAACTCGATCTTCATCAGGCACTACGAGAAGGACCTCGAGCGGATCAAGAAGCTGATCCGGGAGAGCCTCGACATCCAGCTGCCCCAGGTGAAGATCCAGGCCCGGATGGAGATCCTGGATCGCGACGAGCTGTTCGCGATCGGCGTCCAGTGGGGCGGCGGCGGCGTCATCGCGACCGACAAGGCCACCCTCGTCGGCCAGGGCTTCACGAGCAACCAGGCGACCGGCGTCGGGATCGGGGCCTCGGGGCTCGGGACCCTGCCGAACACCAACCTCGCCATCGACAGCGCCACCGGCGCGATCCTCCCGGTCAGCTCCACGACCGGCCTCCCGCTCGGCGGGAACGTCGTGAACCTCCCGATCTCGAGCTTGCTCCAGGGCGCCGCGTCGGCCGGGCTCGGCGGTTTCACGTTCGGCGTCGTCGGGAGCCGCGCCAACATCAACCTGACGCTCGAGGCCCTCAAGACCCAGCGGAAGACGAGGACCCTCGCGCGCCCCGAGGTGGTGACGGTCGAGAACAACAAGGCCACGATGTCGCTGGGCGAAGAGATCCCCTATGCGACGATCAGCTCGGCGGGCACGCAGATCCAGTTCAAGGAAGCCCTGCTGAAGCTCGAGGTCACGCCGACGGTCGTCCGCGAGGGCGAGCTCACCAAGATCAAGATGAAGATCGTGGTCGAGAACAACTCGCGCGGGACCACGGCCATCAACCTGGGCTCGGCGGGGAGCCCGCCCGTCATCAACAAGCGCAAGGCCGAGACCGAGGTCCTGATCAAGGAAGGCGACACGCTGGTCATCGGCGGCGTGACCAACGCCTTCAGCGACGAGGAAACCCGGAAGATTCCCCTGCTCGGGGACATCCCCTTCCTCGGGTGGCTCTTCAAGGTCAAGGCCACCGAGGACAAGGGAACCGAGCTCGTGGTCTTCATCACGCCCACGACTCTCAAGGGGGAGACGGCGAAGGCGGCGCCATCCCAGACCCGCTGATCCGAACCATGCGATGAGCCTGGTCTTCCGCTTCCTCACCGCGGGCGAGTCCCACGGTGAGGCGCTGGTCGCCGTGATCGACGGCGTTCCCGCCGGTCTCCCGCTCGCGGAAAGCCACATCAACGAGGACCTCGCCCGCCGCCAGCGGGGCTACGGCCGCGGCGGGCGGATGAAGATCGAGCGCGACCAGGTCCACATCCTGTCCGGCGTCCGCTGGGGACAGGCGCTCGGAAGCCCCGTCACCCTCCAGATCGCGAACCGGGACTGGGAGAACTGGAAGTCCACGATGGCGGTGGGAGAGCCGGAGCCGGGCGCCGCGCGCAAGGAGGTGACCCGGCCCCGTCCCGGCCACGCCGACCTCGCGGGCGCCATGAAGTACGGCCACCGGGACATCCGGAACGTGCTGGAGCGCTCGAGCGCCCGCGAGACGACCGCGCGGGTCGCCGTGGCCGGCGTCGCCAAGCGCCTGCTGGCGGAGTTCGGCATCACGATCCTGAGCCACGTGACCGAGATCGGCGGCGTCCACATCTCGCCGGAGCTGGACCTCGCGTGGGAGGAGATCCGGCGCCGCGCCGAGGCCTCGGAGGTCCGCTGCGCCGATCCCCCCGCCGAGGCGGCGATGATCGGCGCGATCGACGACGCCAGGGCCAAGGGGGACACGCTGGGCGGCGTCTTCGAGGTCGTGGCACTCGGCTGCCCGGTGGGCCTCGGCTCCTACGTGCAGTGGGACCGCCGACTCGACGGCCGCCTCGCCCAGGCCTTCTGCTCGATCCAGGCGATCAAGGGGTGCGAGCTGGGCCTCGGCTTCGAGAGCGCCCGGCGCCCGGGGTCGGCGGTGCACGACGAGATCCTGCTCGATCCGGGAGGGGGTTTCCGGCGCTCGACGAACAACGCGGGCGGCCTCGAGGGCGGAGTGACGAACGGGCAGCCGGTGATCGCCCGCGCGGCGATGAAGCCGCTCTCCACGCTGCGCACGCCACTGCGATCGGTCGACCTCGCTACGAAGGAGCCGGTCGAGGCCGTCGTGGAGCGGAGCGACGTGTGCGCCGTGCCCGCCGCCGGCATCGTGGGCGAGGCCATGATGGCGATCGTGCTCGCTCACGCGTTTCTCGAGAAGTTCGGCGGTGACAGCCTCGACGAGATTCGCCGGAACCACGCGGCCTACCAGGACGCCCTCGGGAAGTGGTAGGGCCCGGTGGGGGCGGCCCGCCCGGAGTGAACCCGCGATGGTGATCCCCGTCCGGCTCGGCCCGAGGTCCTACACGATCGTGGTCGAGCCGGGGGCGCTCGCCACGGTCGGCGAGCGGCTGCGAGCCCTCGGGACGGGCTCGCGCGTGGCGCTCGTCAGCGACCCCTCGATTCGCTCGCTCTACGGCAAGACCGTCGCCGAGAGCCTCGAGCGGAGCGGCTTCGCGGTGACCGGACTCGACGTGCCCGAGGGCGAGGCGGCGAAGACGCTCGCGGTCGCCGAGCGGTGCTGGTCCGCCCTGCTCGCGGCCGGGTTCGACCGGACATCGACCGTCGTGGCGCTCGGCGGGGGCGCGGTCGGCGACGTGGCGGGATTCGTCGCCGGCACCTACATGCGGGGCGTGAGCTTCGTCCAGGTCCCCACCACGGTGCTCGCCCAGGTCGACGCTTCGATCGGGGGCAAGACCGCGATCAACCACCCCGAGGCGAAAAACCTGATCGGCGTCTTCCACCAGCCGCGCCTCGTCCTGGTCGACCCGCTCACGGCCCGGACCCTGCCGGAGCGCGAGTTTCGCTCGGGGCTCGCCGAGATCGTCAAGCACGGCATCGTCCTCGACGCGGACTACTTCGCCCGGCTGGAGCGCGACGCGCTCCCTCTCCTCGCCCGCGACCCGTCGGTGCTGGAGCGGGTGATCGCTGGGTCGTGCCGCCTGAAGGCGGACGTCGTCGAGCGGGACGAGCGCGAGGCCGAGCTGCGCATGGTGCTCAACTACGGACACACGATCGGCCACGCGCTCGAGGCGGTCACCCACTACGCGCGCTTCACCCACGGCGAGGCGGACTCGCTCGGCATCGCCGCCGAGGCCCGGCTCGCGCGGCGCCTCGGCCTGGCCTCTGCCGAGACCGTCGCCCGCCAGGAGCGCCTTCTCCAGGCCCTCGGCCTCCCGGTCCGCCTGCCGCCCCTCGAGGCCGACGCCGTCCTGGCAGCGCTGAGCCACGACAAGAAGGCGCGGGACGGCCGCGTCCCGTTCGTCCTGGCGCCCGAGATCGGTACCTTCCGCATCGTCGAGGACGTCACGGCCGACGATATCCGCGCCGTCCTGGCCGAGCTGAGCGATTGACACGAAAAGTGGCGCTACGTATAACAGACTCGCGATGCCGGTGGATGATCTCGCAGCTGCCAACGCCATTCGCCGACAGGAGGAGCGGCTCCAGCGGGACCCGGGCTCGCTGGGCTTCGCCCAGCTCGCCGACCTCTATCGCAAGGCGGGGCGGACCCGCGAGGCGGTCGCGCTTTGCCGAGAGGGGCTCGCCCGGTATCCCCACTACACGACCGCGCGGCTGATCCTGGCCAAGGCGCTCGTGGCCGCGGAGCAGCTCGACCAGGCGCTCGGGGAGCTCCAGGCGGTTCTCCGGGCGAGCCCGAACGACTTTCAGACCCATCGCCTGGCGGCCGAGGTGCAGCGCCGCCTCGGTCGGATCGACGCCGCGGTCGAGCACCTGGACGCCGCCGTGAGGCTCGATCCGGGCGATCGCGAGTCGCGGACGCTCCTCGGGCTCCTGCGGTCCGAGCCGCGCGAAGGCCCGGAGGCGGGCGGCCTCGGGCGGGTGCTGCGTGACGACACCTTCGCGACGGCCGCGTTCGGCGCCCTCTGCCTCGAGCAGGGGTGCGTCGAGGAGGCGGCGCAGGTGTTCACGCGGATCCTCCGGAAGGATCCGGAGCATTCCCGGGCGCGCGAGGGACTGGAGACGGTCCTCCGCGCCCGTTCGCGACGGAAAGGCTAGAGTGCCATGCAAGTCTCGACGGCCGACTTCAAGAAGGGGCTCCGCATCGTCTTCGACGGCCAGCCGTACATGATCGTCGACTTCCAGCACGTGAAGCCCGGCAAGGGCGGCGCGTTCGTCCGGACGAAGCTCCGGCACATGAGGCTGGGCAAGGTGATCGACAACACCTTCCGGTCGGGGGAGAAGGTCGACCTCGTCGACTTCGACGAGAAGCACATGCAGTTCCTCTACCGCGACGATCGCTATCACTTCATGGACACGGAGACCTACGAGCAGGTCTCGCTCTCCGCGGAGGAGGTCGGCGACGCCCGCGAGTACCTGAAGGAGAACACCGAGGTCGACGTGCTCTACATCGACGGCGGGCCCGCCGGGGTCGGCCTCCCGAACTTCGTGGAGCTGGCCATCGTCAAGACCGACCCCGGCGTCCGCGGCGACACGGCGCAGGGCGGGACGAAGCCGGCGACCCTCGAGACGGGCGCCGCGATCCTGGTGCCCCTGTTCCTCTCCGAGGGGGACGTCGTGCGGGTCGACACCCGCACGGGCGAGTATCTGGGCCGCGTGGCCACGGCGGCAGGCTGATGGCCGCCCGGCTCCGGCGCCCGCGGCGCCGGTAGCGCACGCGCCCGCCGAGAAGCCGGCCGCGCCCGTCGTCGCCGACGTCGTGCCGCCGTCCATGGTGACGATGGACGCGCCGATGGTCGGCACCTTCTACCGCGCCCCGTCGCCGAACGCGGAGCCGTACGTGCGCGAGGGCGACCTCGTGAAGGAAGGCCAGATCGTCTGCATCATCGAAGCGATGAAGCTCATGAACGAGGTCGAGTCGACGGTCGCCGGCCGCGTCGCGAAGGTCTTCGTCGAAAACGGGCACGCGGTCGAGTACGGCGAGCCGCTGTTCCTGATCGATCCGACGCGCTGAGCGGACGGGTGA
>JACQWC010000055.1 GCA_016209635.1 Candidatus Rokuibacteriota bacterium
AGATGGTCGTCGAGCGGATGAAGCGCAAGTACAACGTCGACGACAACCTCCTGCCGCCGCGGATCCCCTACCAGGAGACGGTGAAAGGGCGGAGCGAGGCGCAGGGCAAGTACAAGAAGCAGACGGGCGGCCGGGGCCAGTACGGCGACGTGTGGCTGCGCCTCGAACCGCTGCCCCGCGGCGGTGGGTTCGAGTTCGTCGACGACATCTTCGGCGGCGCCATCCCGCGGAACTACATCCCGTCCGCCGAGAAGGGCGTCCGCGACTGCATGAAGAAGGGGATCCTGGCGGGCTACCCGGTCGTGGATCTGAGGGTGACGCTCTACGACGGCACCTACCACGAGGTGGACTCCTCCGACATGGCCTTCCAGATCGCCGCCTCGCTGGGGCTCCAGAAGGGGTTCATCGAGGCGCACCCGATCCTGCTCGAGCCGGTCATGAACGTCGAGGTCACCACGCCGGCAGACACCGCGGGCGACGTCATCGGCGATCTGAACTCGCGGCGGGGCCGCATCGTCGGGATGGAGCCGGCGGGCGAGACCGCGGCCGTCCGCGCGCAGGTGCCGATGGCCGAGATGCTCAGTTACGAGCCGAGCCTCCGCTCGATGACCGGCGGCCGCGGTGGGTACGCGATGGAGTTCTCCCACTACGAGGAGGTGCCCGCGTTCCTCGCCGAGAAGATCATCAAGGAGGCGAAGGCCGAGAAGGAAAAGGCCGAGAAGCACTGACGCAAGGTCCCGTGGACGACGGCTCCCGCGTGCAGACGCCTGACGCTGACCCTACTGCCGCCGGAGGAACTCGAGGATCTCGCGCTCGCACGCGTCGAAGTCACCGAGGCGGTCGCGGATCGTCTCGAAGACGATCTGGTTGTCGACGCGGCCGTACTCGTGCACGAGGAGGTTCCGCAGCCCTTTCATCCGCCTGAGCGTCTGAACCGTCGCGCCCGAGAGGACGCCGGCTCGCGCGAGCCGCTCGAACAGATCGTCTTCCTCGCCCGGAATCCCGAGGCGCAGTCCCGAGACCAGCAGCCCACAGACGTCGAGATCGTCCAGGCGCGCGAGGATGCGCTCGCGGTCAACCACGCGCGACGGCGTCCAGGTACATGCGGTGGATGTGGCGGAAGTCCTCCCAGCCTTCACCGTGCGGATCGCGACATCGTAGAGCTGGTCCTCGTCGCGGACGAAGAGGACTCGACCCTCCTTGAGCACGCGGCTCCGGACGTAGAGGGGGAGCTGCTGGTTCGCGAGGACGAGGCACACGTCGAAGTCGGATTCCGGGCCCGCCTCGCCCCGGGCGCGGCTCCCGAACAACATCACGGCGAGGACCTCGGGGTCCGCCCCTGCACGCGCGAGCAACCGGCGGAGGCCCGGAGGGGTGTCGGGTTCCAGATGGCGCATCATATGCCGGCAGGCTCTTGACGCGAAGCGTAATGAGAGACCGCTGACGCTCTTGACACGTCCGGCCCCCTGCGAGTAATCTCCCGGCTAACAGTTTCGCAACTTCGAAACTCTTAACATCGGAGGCCGCGTGGCGCCGGGTCGGACGGACATCGAGCTGTACCGGATGCAGGCCGAGATCGCCAAGGTGCTCGGGAACCCCGTGCGCCTGCGCATCCTCAATCGCATCGGGGACCGCGAGGTCCCGTACGGCGCCCTGCTCGACGACCTCGGCGTCTCCAAGGCGAACCTCTCCCAGCACCTCGCGATCTTGAGGAAGGCGGGCGTCGTGGCGGTCCGCCGGGACGGCATCCACGTCCACTACCGCCTCACGCTCCCGGAGATCAAGGACCTCTGTTCGGCGATGCGTGAGATCCTGGCGAAGCACCTGACGGAGAGCGCTCGCCAGGGCAGGCTGCTGATGCGCCGGGCCTTCTGACCCGGCGCCGGCGCGTCGTGGAGGCGGGATGACGGGTGTTCAGGTGGCGTCCACGCTCGACTGCCGGGGGCTCGCCTGCCCCCTGCCGGTGATCAAGCTCTCCAAGGCGATCAAGGGGCTCCCCGTGGGCGCGGCGATCGAGATGCTGGCGACCGACCCCGGCGCCGTGGCCGACCTGGAGGCCTACCAGAAGCAGACGGGCCATCGCCTCCTCGAGTGGTCGGAGTCCAACGGCGTGTTCCGCTTCCTCGTTCAACGCGCGAAATGACGGAGGTCCCCGTGGACAGCGAGACCAAGCGCATCCTCTACGTCCAGAGCACCGGAACGGAGAACCCGGAGCGGAGCGCGACGGTGTTCTTCCTCGCGGCGTCGGGCGCCGCGATGGACATCGAGGTCGGGATCTTCTTCACCCAGTTCGGCCCGACGCTGCTCCAGCGCGGAGTCCCGGAGACGCTCCGGGTCAGGAAGGGCGGAGTCACACTCGGCCATTTCATGGAGCAGGCGCGCGACGTCGGCGTCCGGTTCTACGTCTGCCAGCCGAGCCTGGAGCTGACCGATCTCAAGATGCAGGACCTGATCGAGGGCGTCGAGCTGATCGGCGGCGCCGCCTTCAACAGCCTGGCGCTCGAGGCCGACCGGGTGATCTGCTTCTGACGGCCGGGGCGCACGTGATGGCGTCGGCGCGCGTCGAGACCTCCGCGGCGGTATCGGACGCGGCAAAGGAGCGTCTCTTCGCCGAGGTGAAGGCGGACCCGCGCTTCGCGGACTACCTCTACGGCTGCTACGAGTGCGGGATCTGCGTCGCCGTCTGTCCCTCCGCCCGCTTCTACGACTTCAACCCGCGGCGCATCGCCCAGGCCCTCGCGCGCGAGGACGTGGAGCTAGTCTTCGAGCAGATGAACGGGGAGGTCTGGGAGTGCTCCCAGTGCTTCTCCTGCCTCCGGTGCCCGCGCAAGAACAACCCGGGCGGGCTCGTGACGATCATGCGCGAGGTCGCGGTGCGGAACGGCCTCCACTCCGCCAAGGCGGCGCTCGAGGGCTACAGCCGGATCATCTACAAGATCATGTCGACCGGGACCCAGGTCTCCCCGGACATGATCCGGCCCGAGGCCTTCCCCGACTGGGGGCCGAACGCCAGGGAGACCGGCGACAACCTCGAGCTGTGGCGGCGGGCGATGCCGCCGGAGACGATGCACACGACCTCCGCGTCCTGGGAGGTCGACGACAAGACCCTGACCGAGCTCTACTTCATCTGGCACGCGACGGGGGTCATGGACATGATCAAGACCCTCGACGAGAGCCTCCACATGATCCTGATGGACGTGATGGAGGAGAAGCTCGAGGACGCCGGCTACACGCTGCCGTAAGGGGAGAAGCGCGATGGCGATTCCGATCAACGTTCCCGTGCTGGGCCCCGGCGCCGCGACGCCGAAGAGAGGGCAGTTCCGGCCCTCGCCCGAGGGGGCGCCCGCGGATCTGCGCGCGGAGGTCCTCGAGCTGGAGGCGAAGGGGGAGTGGATCGTCCAGCGCGTCCCCGAGCCGTACGTTGAGGTCCAGACCAAGTACGGCCGGATCAAGAAGGTCCCGCTCCAGCACACCTGGCACCACAAGTCGTGCGGTCAGTGCGGCCACATCCCCGGCTATTCGACGTCGATCTTTTGGCTGCACCGGAAGCTCGGCCTCGACTACGACGACCCCCGCGACCAGACCTCGTGCACGGCGTGGAACTACTACGCCTCGGCGACCTCGAACTCCGCCGCCCAGGCGGCCGTCGCCCTGCGGAACTTCGCCGCCGCCTACGAGACCGGCTACTTCCCGCAGATCCACTGCGCGACGAGCTACGGCCACTACAAAGAGGTGCGCGCCGAGCTGGTCCGGCACAAGGAGCTGCGCGATCAGGTGCGCGAGCTCCTCCGGCGGATGGGCCGGCCCTTCGTGATCCCGGAGGAGATCGTTCACTACAGCGAGTGGGTGTACGCGGTCCGCCACGAGATTGCCAAGCGGATGGTGCTCGACCTGAGCCGGATCACGGCGACCGTCCACCCCGCCTGCCACTACTACAAGCTCGTCCAGGAGGACGCGATCTACGACCCCGACGTCTACGGGGGTCAGCGCACCGCGATCGTCACGGGCGTCGTCGAGGCGCTCGGGGCGCGGGTGGGCGACTACTCGACGTGGTTCGACTGCTGCGGCTTCGGCTTCCGCCACATCCTGGTCCAGCGAGACTTCTCGCGCTCTTTCGCCGTCCAGCGGAAGATCGAGGTGATGCGCGACGAGGTCAACCCCGACGTGACGCTGACGCACGACACGGGATGCGTCACCACGCTCGACAAGAGCCAGTTCGCCGCCCAGGCCCACACGGGGGTGAAGGCGGCCATCCCCGTCATGTCGGAGGCCCAGTTCGCGGCCCTCGCGATGGGGGCCCATCCCTACCGCGTCTGCCAGCTCCACTGGCACGCCGCCGACTACCGGCCGCTGCTCGAGAAGATGGGGATCGACTGGCGGGAGCGCTGGCGCGAGTTCCAGGACGACCTCGAGCGGCTCGAGGCGAACCCGGGGAAGGTCATGACATGGTCCGACGTCGACGCCGAGCCGGTCGACCCTCTGGTCGTGGCGCCACACCCCGCGCACGCCGCCCACGGCGGCCGATAGCGCCTGGCAAGGGAGACGTCGTGTCGAGCGACAAGGTGCTCGTCATCGGGGGCGGCCCGGCCGGGCTCGAGGCCGCCCGGGGCGTAGGCGACCTCGGCCAGCCGGCGGTGCTCGTCGAGATGCGCGCCGGGCTCGGCGGGACGCCGATCGCGGCGAACTACGCCGCCCTGACCCACGGCATGCGCGACGCCGCGGAGGTCATGGGCGAGATGGTGCGCGCGGTGACGGAGCACCCGCTCGTGGAGGTGCGCCTCGAGACCAAGGTGACCGGGTGCGTGGGGGAGGTGGGGAACTTCCGCGTGACCGTCGAGGGCGCCGGCCGGCAGGACACGCTCGAGGTCGGCGCCATCATCGTGGCGACCGGCTTCGACCACTTCGACCCGGGCCGGGCCAGCCAGCAGTACGGCTACTACGAGTACGACGACGTGATCACGCTCCAGGACGCCGAGGCGATGCTGAAGGCGCGGAAGTTCCTGAGACCGTCGAACGGGCAGCCACCGGCGCGCGTGTGCTTCATCCAGTGCGTGGGCTCCCGGGACCGGCACATCGGCAACGAGTACTGCTCCAAGGTCTGTTGCGGCATCGCGTCCAAGCAGGCCATCGAGATCCGGCAGCTCCTCCCGATGTGCCGCGTCTTCATCTTCTACATCGACATGCGCATGTACGGCTACTGGGAGAACGAGATCTACTGGCCGGCGCAGGAGAAGTACAAGGTCAACTACGTGAAGGGCGTTATCTCGGAGGTCACGCTGAAGGGGGACCGCCTCCTGGTCCGCGGGGAGGACACGACGATGAACCGCCCGATGGAGATCCCCATGGACGTCGTGATCCTCTCGAACGGGATGGAGCCGAGCCGCGGCACAAAGGAGATCGCCCGGGTCCTCGGCCTCGCGCAGAACAAGTACGGGTTCATCGAGACGCCCCACGACTCGCTCGACACCGTCGCCACCTCCGTGCCGGGGATCTTCGCGGCGGGCGCCGCGACGGGCCCGAAGGACCTGGACGACACGATGGGGATGGCGGGCGCCGCGGTGATGAAGGCCGTCGCGGCCGTGCGCCGCGCCTCCCGGGCGGCGGCCGGCCGATGAGACACACACAAGCGCTGTCCGCCCGAACGTCGGGCGCCGGAGGCCCTGCGCAGGCGCCCCGACGGTGACTACGCAAGTCGTCGACACGGAGAGCGCCCGCGAGTTCATGCGGGAGACGCTCCAGAAGATCACCGAGGCGGAGCTCCTGGCGATCGCCGGCGAGCTCGGCGGAAAGTACGAGCGCTTCAGCGCCCTCCTCCAGCGCCCGGTCCGCGACCGGCTCGGCGCGGACGAGCTGCGCCGCCTGCTGCGCAGCGTCTTTTCCACCCGCCGCAAGGCGGGCGAGGTCCTCGATCGCGTGGGCGCCCCGCGGCTCGCCGGGTGGATCGACGACCTGCTCGAGCCGCGCACCGCGCTGGACGCCCGCTTCCAGACCTTCTACGACCGGCTCGCGGGTCTGCCGGAGAGCGTCCGGTTCGATCTCGCGAGCGAGCTGCTCCACTTCACCGACCCGGAGCGGTACTGGCTCTGGACGCGCTGGGTGTGGGACCCACACACCCGGACCGGCGCCCTCCCGCTCGTGACCATGGAGGAGTACGACCTCGACGCCGAGACCGTGGGGAAGACCTACCTCAGGGTCGGGCAGGCCATCGCGTTCGTGCACGAGACCGGGCGCGCCGCCGGGTTCACGCGGATCGGGCAGGGGCCCTTCGGCGTCGACGTCTACCTCGCCTGCGTCTACTGCGTCTACGTCTACACGACCGTCCGCATGCGGATGACCCAGGAGTTCAACCGCGTGATCCCGCCGCTGCCCGAGCTGGCGCGCCGGTTCCTCGGCGTCTACCGGATGGAGATCTAGGATGATCCCGAAGCAGTCCTACGGGCGCCAGGGCCCCGTGGTCAAGGAGAAGGACCACGCGATCGTCGAGGGGATCGACCTCCCGGGCCACTGGAACCGGATGTTCGACACCCGGGTGCTCACCGACTACGACACGGGGACGCTCGAAGAGGTCACGTCACTGCCGGGCGGCGAGTCGCTGGGCTGGTGCTACCAGTGCGGGAAGTGCGTCGGCGTCTGCCCCGTCGACATCGTCGGCGATTACGGTCCGCGCAAGATCCACCGCGACGTCCTCCGGGGCGGCTCCCTCCTGGAGGACCCGAACCTCTGGCTGTGCACGACGTGCCAGAACTGCTTCCGCGTGTGTCCGAAGGAAGTGGACATGCTCCAGATCATGCCCGCCGCGCGGGAGGCGGCCATCAACGCGGGCAAGGCCATCCCGCCCGAGCTGCAGAAGGTGTTCGAGGCGACCGACCGCTATGGGAACCCGCTCGGCGAGAACCCGCGCAAGCGCGCCGACTGGGTGAAGGGCGCGGGCGTGCCGGTCCCCGTGATGGCGCAGCTCAAGCGCCCGGTGGACGTGCTCTGGTACGTCGGCAGCTACCCCTCCTACCACCCGCGTGGGATCGACGCGGCGCGGGCGCTCGCCCGGATCTTCCACGCCCTCGAGGTCGACTTCGCCATCCTGGGGGTCGAGGAGCGGGAGGACGGCGACTCGATCCGCCTGGCCGGCGAGAAGGGGCTCGCGGAGAAGCTCGCCGAGGCGAACGTCAAGACGTTCGCGAAGTACCGGTTCAACCGGCTCGTCGTCTTCGGGCCCCACGAGTACAACGCGTTCTAGAACGAGTACCCGAAGCACGGCGGGACCTACGACGTCTCCCATTACACGCAGTTCCTCGTAGCGCACCTCGACCGGCTGGGGCACCTCATGACGACGCCGGTCGAGCGCACCGTGACGTATCACGACCCGTGCTATCTCTCGCGGGTGAACGGCGAGTACGAGGCGCCCCGGCGGCTTCTCCGCGCGATCCCCGGCCTCACGCTGGTCGAGATGCCGCGGAACCGGGAGAACGGCTACTGCTGCGGCGGCGGCGGCGGCGGGATGTGGCTCGACAGCTTCAGCCGGGACCATACGACGATGCGACTCTCCGACCGCCGCGTGCTCGAGGCCGTCGAGACGGGCGCCCAGGGGCTCGCCATCTGCTGCCCGTACGAGGTCTCGCGCTTCGAGGACGCGGTCAAGGCGACGGGCAACGAGGGGCGGCTCGACGTCCGCGACATCGCCGAGCTGATCGACGCGGCGATGCACCCCCGCTGATGGCCCGCGTCTTTGCCGCCCAGTACACCGCCCTGTTCGGCCAGCCGTGGCCCGTGTGGGGAGCCGCGGTCCTCGTCGCGACGATCAACGTCTTCCTCTTCGCCTTCGACCGGCCGTGGACCGCCTCCGACGGCATGCGCAACTGGGGCGACTGGGCATGGACCGGGGTCGGCGTCGTCGAGCGGCCCGACCTGATCGCGCCGTGGCTCTACTCCGGGTCGCTCATCGACCTCGGCGTGATCCTGGGCGGCCTCGTCGCCGCCCTGCTGAGCCGCGAGTTCGCGATCCGGGTCGCGCCGCCGGGGGAGCTCCTGAAGGGGGCGATCGGCGGCGTCCTCATGGGGATCGGCGCGATGCTCGCCTTCGGCTGCAACATCGGCGGCTTCCTGAGCGCTACGAGCGCGCTCTCGCTCTCGGGCTTCGGCATGATGCTCGGGCTCCTGGCGGGCGCGCTCCTCGCGCTCCGGTACCTCCTGTGGGAGATGGAGCACCGGCCGGGATGGTCGAGCGGAACCTCGTACGTGCTGCTCCAGCCGCGGGGCGACGGGCGAAGCCGGCAGCCGCTGCTGGGCGCGCTGCTCCTCCTGGCCCTCCTCGGGCTCCCGTGGGTCTACGGCCGGTGGGGCTACGTGCCGCAGGGCATCTTCCTCATCTTCGGGCTCGCCTTCGGCGTCGTCTTCCAGCGCTCGCGCTTCTGCCTCGTCCGCGCCTTCCGCGAGCCCTTCATGACGGGCGACGGCGAGCACACGCGGGCCGCGGCGGTCGCCCTCATCCTGACCACCCTCGGGTTCACGATCCTCAAGTTCACCGACCTCAAGGACAAGGGCGAGTGGGTCTTCGCGAGCGCCGGGGTGGGCGCCATCGCCGGCGGGCTCGTCTTCGGCGTCGGCATGACGCTGGCGGGCGGCTGCGGGGCCGGGACGATCTGGCGGGCCGGCGAGGGGCAGGTGAAGCTCTGGATCGCCGTCGTGGGCTTCGCGCTGGCCGCCTCGCTGACGCGGCTCGTCCTGACCCGGACGGGTGCGCTCGGAAAGCTCGGGGTGGCGGTGTTCCTGCCGGCCGTCGTCGGCTGGGGCGGCGCGCTCGTGCTCGTCGTCGTCGTGATGGCGGCCTGGGCCGCCTTCGCGACATGGAACGAAGGATCTCGACGCTTCAGCGCTCTCTAGATCACGGCCGCGGTCGGGGACGGGGGGAGCCCCGGGGCTCAGGAACCCCACTTCGCCCGGGGCTCCCCCCGTCCCCGGCCCGACGGTAAGTAGAAAGGCGGAGGATGGAGATCGTCGTCGTCGTCAAGATGGTGCCGGATCTCGTCGAGGAGCTCGAGATCGACGCAGACGGTCACGACCTCGACCGCTCGTTTCTCAAGCTCCGCCTGAACGAGTTCGACGAGCACGCGGTCGAGGAGGCGCTCCAGCTCAAGGAGCGGCACGGCGGTCGCGTGACCGTCATCGCGCTCGACGCGGGCGAGGTCGACGAGACGCTCTTCACCTGCGTGGCGAAGGGAGTCGACCGGGCGGTCAAAGTCCGGGGCGACTTCGCGCCGTCCGTTCCGAGCCACGCGGCAGCGGCCGTGCTCGCGAGCGTGATCCGGAGCATGCCCCACGATCTCATCCTGACCGGCGTGCAGGCGGCCGACGATCGTGACGGCCAGGTCGGGATCCTCCTCGCCGAGGCGCTCGGCCTGCCCCACGTGAGCGTCGTGAGCGGCGTCGAGCCCGCCGGCGAGCGGACGGTGACGGCGCGCCAGGAGTACGCGGGCGGTGTCATGGCGGAGTTCGAGGTCGATCTGCCGTGCGTGCTCGGCATCCAGGCGGCGCGGGAGGCGCCGCGCTACGCGCCCGTCAGCAAGATCCGCCAGGCGATGAAGACGGCGAAGCTCGAGGAGCTGGAGGCCGGCGGCGAGCGGCCGACGGCCGGCTCGACGGTCATCCGCATGTCGAAGCCCGAGAGCGGCGCGGGCGCCGAGATGCTCGAGGGGTCGCCGGAGGAGGTGGCCGACCGGCTGCTCCGCATCCTCCGAGACCGGGGGTTCGTCAAGGCGTGAGCCAGGACGTCGCCGTGGTCGTCGAGCATCTCGCGGGCCGGGTCGCCGATGTCTCGTTCGAGATGCTCGCCCGGGGGCGCGAGCTCAGCCGGGCGACCGGCGGGCGGCTCGTGGCCGTCGCGGTCGGCCACGATCTCGCCCCGCTCGTCTCCGAGCTGGGCGCGGCGGACGCGGTAGTGCTGTCGCAGGATCCGAGCCTCGTCCACTACACGCCCGACGCCCACCAGCGGGCGCTCGCGGCGATCCTCCTCCCGCGGGGCCCGCGCGTCACCCTGGTGGCGAACACGGCCATGGGGATGGATCTCGCGGCCGGGCTCTCGGGCGCGCTCGCGTGGCCCCTGGTGGCGTACTGCCGCGACGCCCGCGTCGACGGCGGGCGGCTCCTCGCCACGAGCCAGATCTACGGCGGCAAGATCCTCGCGGAGGCGGAAGTGGAGGGGGCGCACGCCCTCCTGTCGATCCTCGCGGGCTCGTCCTCCGCCGAGGCGGGTCGGGCCGCCGGGGCGCCTCGGGTCGAGGAGGTCCAGGCCCCCGCCGGTGGCGGCGCCCGGGTCCGCTTCAAGCGGCTGATCATGCCCGAGGCGGGCGATGTCGACATCACCCGCCAGGCCGTCCTCGTGAGCGTCGGGCGGGGCATCCAGTCGAGGGACAATCTCCCGATCGCCAAGGAGCTGGCCGAGGCGCTCGGCGGAGTGGTCGCGGCGTCCCGCCCGATCGTCGACCAGGGGTGGCTCCCCAAGACGCGCCAGGTGGGGAAGTCCGGCATGAGCGTCACGCCGAAGCTCTACCTGGCGCTCGGGATCAGCGGCGCGCCGGAGCACCTCGAGGGCATGCGCGGCGCCGAGCTGATCGTCGCCGTCAACACGGACCCGAACGCGCCGATCTTCGGGGTCGCCCACTACGGTGTCGCCACGGACCTCTTCGACGTGCTGCCGATCCTCACCGAGAAGATCAAGGCCGGCCGGTGATGGACGTCCCGGCGCGCGAGGTGTTCCGGAACCTCCCGGGAGCCGCGATCGCGCTCTTCTACGCGCTGAGCGCGGCGGCGATCGCCGTGTTCGGGTACGGCGTCTGGTCGAGGATCGAGAAGTACCGCCGCGGCCGGCCGGCCCACCGGCTCGCCGGGCTCCGGGCGCGCCTCGGCCGCGCCGCCGGGGCCGTCGCGTCGCACTCCACGCTGCGCAAGCGCGCCCGCTGGGTCGGGCTGGCCCACCTCGCCATCTTCTGGGGGTTCGCGGCGCTCTTCATCGGAACCGTCATCATCATGATCGACTACGACATGGTGCGCCTCGCGAACCCGGCCTGGCGGTTCTGGCGCGGCGCCTTCTACCTCTGGTACTCGGTCGCACTCGACGTGATGGGGGTCGCCTTCCTGGCCGGGCTCGCGGTGATGATGGTCCGACGCTGGCGCGGGCGACCCGAGGAGCTCGACTACACGCGGCCCGACCGCGACGCCGGGGCGTACGATCGCCGCGGCTACTCGCTCGACGACGCGCTCTTCCTCCTGCTCCTCCTCCTGCTCGGGGTGACCGGATACGTCGTCGAGGGGCTCAGGATCGCCGCCGACCGGCCGCCGTGGGAATCCTGGTCGGTGGTCGGCTGGCAGCTCGCCAACGCGGTCGACCGGCTCGGCCTCACGCGCGCCGGCGCGAACGCCGCGCATCTCTGGACCTGGTGGGCCCACGCCCTCCTCGCGCTCGCGTTCGTCGCCTACATCCCGTACTCCAAGGCCGTGCACATGCTCGTGGACGGCGTGAATCTCCTGCTCAAGGACGACCTGGCCGGCAAGCGCTTGCCGCCGGTGGACGCGGCGGTCGCGACGCCCGGCTACGCGGCCCTCGGCGACTTCACGTGGAAGGAGCTGCTCGACCTCGACGCGTGCACCAAGTGCGGGCGCTGCCACGTGGCCTGCCCGGCGCGCGCCTCCGGCGCGCCGCTCTCCCCCCGGGACCTGATCCTCGAGCTGCGCGAGCACGCGGAGGCGGCGCTGGGCGGCCGGAGCTGGCTCCGCGAGGCGCCGGCGCACGCGACCGACGGCCTGCTCCCGGGGACCGTGATCAAGGCCGAGACGCTCTGGGCGTGCACGACGTGTCTCGCGTGCATGGACGCCTGCCCGGTCGGGATCGAGCATGTGCCGCTGATCGTGCAGCTGCGCCGGCGACTCGTGGCCGACGGGTCGCTCGACCCGAATCTCCAGGGGACGCTCGAGAAGCTCGGCCGGTACGGGAACTCCTTCGGCCAGTCCGAGCGCAACCGCGGCAGGTGGACGCAGGGGCTGCCCTTCAAGGTGAAGGACGCGCGGAAGGAGCCCGTCGAGTATCTCTGGTTCGTCGGCGACTACGCCTCGTACGATCCCGGCCTCCAAGGGCTCACCCGGGGCGTCGCGCGCATCCTCCACCGGGCGGGCGTCGACTTCGGGATCCTCTACGAGGGCGAGCGGAACGCCGGTAACGACGTGCGCCGCGTCGGCGAGGAGGGGCTCTACCAGATGCTGGTCGAGAAGAACCGCGAGGTGCTCGCCGGGGCCCGCTTCCGGGAGATCGTGACGACGGACCCGCATTCGTACAACACGCTCAAGTTCGAGTACCCCGAGTTCGGCGCCGCCTACCGGGTCCGCCACTATACCGAGCTGATCTGGGAGCTGCTCCGGAGCGGCCGGCTGCCGGCCGGCCGGCTGAATGCCGTCGTCACGTACCACGATCCGTGTTATCTCTCCCGGTACGTGGAGGTCACGGAGCCGCCCCGGGAGATCCTCCGGGCGCTCGGCCTCCGGCTCGTGGAGATGCCCCGGAACCGCGCCGCGAGCTTCTGCTGTGGGGCGGGGGGTGGAAGGATCTGGATGGGAGACACGCGGACGCAGGGCGTCCCGACGCCGGCCGAGCAGCGGATCGCCGAGGCGCTCGCGATCCCGGGGATCCGGTATTTCGTCGTCGCCTGTCCCAAGGATGTCACCATGTACCGGGACGCGGTGAAGACCTCCGGAAACGAGGGGCGCGTCGAGGTGAAGGAGATCGTGGAGCTGGCGGAGGAGGCGATCGCGTGAGTGCGGCGGTGGGCTCGCTCGACATGGTGGCGGAGGGGCTCTGGCGTCGGATGCGCGACGTCGCGATGGCCGAGCGGGGTCTCGAGCGGTTCGCGTTCGCCCCCGAGACGGGCGACGCCCGGTCGACCGGCCGGCTCAGGGACCTCGCCGCCGACCCGGCCGCGCTCTCCGTCCTGGCGCGCGACGTGACGCTGCGCGCGCTGGTGGCGGCGGCCGACGCCGTGAACTACCGGCTGCTGCTTGGCCTCGGGCGGGAGTCGGTGGACCTGGACGGCCTGTCCCGGGCGCTGGGCCTGCCGCCGCTCGCGGTGACCGAGCGGATCAACGGCCTGGCGCAGCTCGGTCTCGCCGCCCGCGACCTCGAGCGCGACGGGGCCTCGGAGACGATGGCCGGCCGGGGGCTGGTGGCGCTGATCGAGGCGATCAGCGCGGGGCTCGGCGAGCGGTGCCGGGCGGGGCTGGGGACGCTCCCGTGACGTGCCCGTTCTGCGCGCTCGAGGGGCCGCGCCGCCGGGTCCACCGCCACCTGATCGACGGCCACGCCGACGTGGTCGCGACCGAGGTCAACCCCGCCCTGGGCCAGATGTTCTACGTGATCGCGTGCCCGAACTGCGGCGGCGAGATCCGGCACCAGGTGAAGCCCCGCTGGACGGACCCCGGGTTCGTCCGGGAGTTCGGCGAGGAAATCCGCATGGTGGCGTTCGACCTTCTCCTCTATCACGTCGAGGATGCCCACAGTGGCGACCATCAATAACTGCCGGCTGCCCGACGACCTCTATTATCTGGTCGACAAGCACGTCTGGGTGCGGGGGCCCGCCGGCCCCTCGGAGCCGGCCGTGACGGTCGGCATCAACGATGTCGCCCGTCACCTCGCCGGAACGGTCGTCGCGGTGACCCTGAAGAAGGCGGGCCGCACGGTCCCGAAGGGACAGAGTGTCGCGACGATCGAGTCGTCGAAGTGGGTGGGGCCCGTCCCGGCGCCGGTGGCCGGCGAGATCGTCGAGGTCAACGAGACGGTGCGGAAGAATCCGCGGATCCTCAACGAGGATCCGTACGGCGCAGGCTGGCTGGTGAAGCTCCGGCCCTCGGCGTGGGAGGCCGACAGCGCGGACCTCGTGACGGGGAGCGAGGGGCTGAGCGTCTATCGCGCGTTTCTCGAGCGTGAGGGCATCCACTGCACTGCCACACCCGGATCGGGAGGAGGGGCGCCATGAAAGGGTTCACGCGCAGGGAATTTCTACGCACATCGGGAGGGGGCGTCGGTCTCGCGGTGCTGGGGGCCGGGGGCCTGGCGGGCTGCGCGGCGGCCATGAAGGGCGATATCGCGCCCAAGACCGGCCGGCGGGTCGTCGTGATCGGCGGCGGATGGGGCGGCGCCACGGCGGCGAAGTACGTGCGCCTCGCGGACCCCGGGATCGAGGTGATCCTGCTCGAGCCGAACAAGGAGTTCGTCTCCTGCCCGTTCAGCAACCTGGTGCTGAGCGGCGTGCGGCCGATCGAGAGCATCACCTTCGGCTACCGGGGGCTCCGGCGCCACGGCGTCAGGTTGATCCACGAGGCCGCCACGGCCATCGAGCCCGACACGCGGCGCGTCCGGATCGGCGAGGGCTACCTCGAGTACGACCGGCTCGTGGTGGCGCCCGGGGTCGAGTTCCAGTGGGAGCAGGTGGACGGGCTGGCCGCGGCGAAGGAGACGGTGCTCCACGCGTGGAAGGCCGGACCGCAGACGGTCCAGCTCGCCAACCAGCTCCAGTCGATGCCGGACGGCGGGGTCTTCGTGCTCACGATCCCGCCCGTCGCGTATCGCTGCCCGCCGGGCCCCTACGAGCGCACCTGTCAGGTGGCGTGGTACCTCAAGAAGAACAAGCCCCGGTCGAAGCTCATCGTCCTCGACGCGAACCAGAACATCGTGTCGAAAGCGGGGCTCTTCCGGGCCGCCTGGAAGGACTATCCGAACATCGACTACCGCGCCTCGAACAAGGTCACGAAGGTCGACCCGAGCACCCGTGAGGTCTCGACGGACTTCGGCGAGAAGGTGAAGTACGACGTGCTCAATCTGATTCCACCGCAGCGCGCCGGGACGATCGCGGTCCAGACCGACCTGGTCGGCGCGGACAAGCGGTGGTGCGAGGTGAATCACCTCACCTACGAGTCCGTGAAGGTGAAGAACGTGCACGTCATCGGCGACTCCACCATCGGGCTGCCCGTGCCCAAGTCGGGCAACATCGCCAACGCGATGGGAAAGATCTGCGCGGTCGCGATCGTCCACCTGCTGAACGGCAAGGCGGTGCCGCCGATGGCGCCGGGCAACACCTGCTACAGCTGGGTGAACGACCGGGAGGCCATCGCGGTCGTCAACGCCTACAAGGTCGAGGGCGGCAAGGTCGTGCAGATCGAGCAGAAGCTGACGCCGGGCCAGTCCGTCGCGTGGGCCCAGAACGCGGACGGCTGGGCCACGAGCATCTGGAACGACATCCTGGGCTAGGGAGCCCGAGAGGAGGGTGCAGACATGTCGAACGGAAGGCGCCTCATCGTTGGCGGTGTCGGCATGATCGTTCTCGTCCTGCTCGCGGGCGTGGCGTTCGCCGGGCCCCTCGACGCGCCCGGCGCGACGAAAGCGCTGGCCTGTAGCGCGTGCCACGGCCCGGGCGGCCAGAGCCCGGGGGAGACCATGCCCATCCTGGCGGGCATGCCCGCCTGGTACTTCAAGAAGGCCATCGCCGACTACGCGTCCGCGAAGCGGCCGTCGCCGGAGATGGAGCCGTTCGCCAAGCAGGCCGTCCAGCTCGGGGTCGACGACATCGCCGCGTTCTTCGCGAGCCAGAAGCGCGAGCCGAGCCGGATCAAGGTCGACGCGGCGGCGGTCGAGCGCGGCCGGGCCCGCTCGGCCGAGTGCGTGATCTGCCACGGGGCCGACGGCAAAGGGGATCCGGCCAAGGGCGTCCCCGATCTCAGGGGCCAGCCCCCCGGGTACCTCCAGAACCAGATGCTTCTGTTCAAGGCCGACCGACGGAGCCCTGGCGACGACCGGCTGAAGGCGCTGAAGGCGGTCATGAAGACGACGCCCGACGACGCGTTCACCGACCTCGCGGCCTACTACTCGAGCCTGAGGTAGCGGTCCTGATCCACCGTGGCGGCGAGAGGCCGTCGGAGGCGTCGCCTGGCGACGATTGACAAGTACGAGTTCCCTCCCGACCGCTGGTACGACCCGCGGGAGCACCTGTGGCTCTGGCCCGAGGCGGGTCCCGGCGAGCCCGTGCTCCGCGTCGGCGTCGACGCGCTCGGCCAGGAGGCCCTCGGCGAGGTCGTCTACGTGGAGCTGGTCGAGCCCGGGCGCGACGTGCGTCGCGGCGACGGCGTCGGCTCGATCGAGGCCGAGAAGATGGTGCGGCCCCTGCTGGCGCCCGTCTCCGGAGCCCTGCTCGAGGTGAACCGGGACGTGCTCACGAATCCGCGGCTCCTGAATAGGGACCCCTACGGGCGCGGCTGGCTCTTCCGCCTCCAGGCGCGGGCGTGGCGCCTGGAGCGGGCGGCGCTGCTCCACGGCGACGAGGCGGTGGCGGCATGGGCGCGCGCGGAGCTCCGCGCCAGCCGATGACCGGGACGATCCACTTCTACGCCCCCGGGCTCAAGCGGTACCGCACCGCCGAGTACGGGGGCCAGGACCCGGACCGGTTCGTGTCGATCAGCGTGACCGGGAGCGAGTGCGCGCTCGCGTGCGACCACTGCAACGCCCGGGTCCTCAAGGGCATGGTCCCGCTCAAGGGCGTCCGGCTCTTCGACCTGTGCGCGGAGGTCCGGGCGCGCGGGGCGCGCGGCGTGCTCGTCTCCGGCGGGTGTGATCGGCGGGGCCGCGTCCCGCTCCTGCGCCACGCGGCGGACCTCCGCCGCGCGCGCCGCGAGCTGGGTCTGACGATCCGGGTCCACCCCGGCCTGGCCGATGAGGAGACGGCGGCGGCGCTCGGCGAGGTCGACCTGGACGGCGCGATGCTCGACGTCATCGGCGACGAGGCGACGATCCGCGAGGTCTACCACCTCGACGTCCGCGTCGAGGAGTACGGGCGGGCCATGGAGCGGCTCGAGCGGTACGGGGTGCCGCTCGTTCCCCACATCATCCTCGGGCTCCACTACGGAACGTTCCGCGGCGAGTGGCGAGCGCTCGAGATGGTCGGCGCGCGGCACCCGAAGCTCCTGGTGCTCGTCGTCCTGATGCCGCTCTACGGCACCGCGATGGCGCGCACGGCTCCGCCGCCGGTCGAGCAGATCGGGCGGTTCTTCGAGGACGCGCGGCGCGCGCTGCCCGGGACGCCCATCACGCTCGGCTGCGCCCGCCCGCTCGGGCCGGTCAAGCGGGAGATCGACCGACTCGCCGTCGACGCGGGCCTCTCGGGCATCGCCTACCCCGCCGAGGGCATCGTGGCGTACGCCCGGTCGCGCGGGCTCCGGCCCGAGTTCCACGACGCGTGCTGCGGAGTGAACTCTCTCGGAGGGGAACAGCCGTGAGTCGCCGGCTGCCGGCGGAGGTCGAGGAGGATTTCAAGATCAGCCCCGAGCACGTGCGGGTGAGCCTCGCGGCGGCGATGACGCTCGGGCTCAAGCCGGGCCGTTTCTTCCGGAACGCGACGTGTGACTGCGTCAACCTGCTGGAGAACTACCCCGCGGGCTGCTACGCGAACTGCACCTACTGTGGGCTCGCGCGCGAGCGGCCCGGGCTCGCCCGGGACAACACCTTCATCCGCGTCGGCTGGCCCCTCTTCCCGACCGACCTGGTGGCCGAGGCGATCGCCGCCCACGCCGAGCGGGTGGGGCGCGTGTGCGTCGCGATGGTGCAGGACAAGCGCTCCTCCCCGGATCTCGTTGAGATCACGCGACGGATCCGGCGGCGGAGCGCGGTCCCGATCTCGGCGCTCGTCACCGCGACGCTGCTCGACGAGACCCGGCTCCTCGCGATCCGGGACGCGGGCGCCGACATCGTGGGGATCGGCCTCGACGCCGCGAGCGAGGAGGTGTTCTTCCGCACCCGGGGGCGCGGCGCGCGGGGGCCGCACTCGTGGGCGCAGCACTGGGAGATCGCCCGGATCGCGCGACGCATCTTCGGTCCCATGAAGGTCAACTGCCACGTCGTGGTCGGGCTCGGCGAGACGGACCGCGACCTCGTCGATCTCTTCTACCGGCTCAAGTCCGAGGCGGTCGCCGCGTACCTCTTCTCGTTCAACCCGGAGCCCGGCACCGTGATGGCGGCCGTCCCTCGGCCGCCGCTCGGCCGCTGGCGGCGGATCCAGCTCACCAAGTACCTCATCGAGGCGCGGGACCTCCCGCGCGACGCGATCGAGTTCGACGCGGCGGGTGGGCTCACCCGGGTGCGCGCGCCGCGCGCCCTCGTCGACGCGTGCCTGGAGACCGGGCGCGCGTTCCTGACCAACGGCTGTCCCGACCGGACGGGCAGGCTGGCGTGCAATCGACCGTTCGGGAGCTATCGCCCCGGGGAGGAGTTCCGCGACTACCCGTTCGCGCCCGACGCCGCGGATCGCCTCGCGATCCGGGCCCAGACCCGCTACGAGGAGCTCAGTTCGTGATCCGCAGGCTCGATCTCGGGTCGGTCCCGCCGCTCCGCTCCCAGGCGATCTACCACGGGCTCGCGGCGGCGATGGCGGAGGCGACGCCGGACACGATCGTCTTCTGCGCGCCCGCGGCCCCGTACTTCTGCGTCGGCTACCACCAGCAGGGCGCCGAGGTCCTCGACCTGGCGCGCTGCCGCCGCGAGGGGTGGCCCGTCTACCGGCGGAGGATCGGCGGCGGCGCCGTGTACCTCGACGGCTCGCAGCTCTTCTATCAGGTGATCGTCCACCGCTCCCGCGCCCCCGTCATGGTGGAACGGATCTATCGGACCTACCTCGCCGGGCCGGTGGAGGCGCTGCGACGCCTCGGGCTCGACGCGGCCCTCCGCGGTGTCAACGAGGTGGAAGTCGACGGCCTTCGGATCGCCGGCACCGGAGGTGGCCGCCTCGGCGAAGCGGTGGTCGTGGTGGGGAACTTCCTCTTCGACTTTCCCGCTCGCGTGATGGCCAGGGCCTGGCGGGTCCCGTCGCCCTCCTTCCGCCGGCTGGCGAGAGAGGGGCTCACGCGGTACCTGACCACGCTCCGCCGGGAACTGGGAGTCACCCCGACGATGGCCCGCGTGACCGCGCTGCTCGCGGAGTGCTACGAGGCGACTCTCGGCCGCCGCCTCATCCCCGGGGCCCTGAGCGCGCGCGAAGAGGACGCCATCGCGCGCGCCGAGGCGGATCTTTCCGCGGACGCCCCCGTCCCGGGAAACGCCGGGGACTCCCTGCGCGGCCTCAAGATCGCGGGCGACACCTACGTGCGCGAGCACACGCTGCCCACGTCGTCCGGCGTCCTCCGCCTGACGGCCCGCCTGCGCGGCACCCGGCTCGACGCGATCGAGATCGGGCCGCGCCGCTGGCGCCCGCTGGCCCGGGCGCTCGCGGGGAGCCTGCTCACCGAGGAGGCGCTGCTCGGGCGGGTCGTGGGCGCTCCCGAGGGCGCCCCACTGGTCGACGCGCTCCTGGCGATGAGCAGGGCCGCTCGGTGACGTGACGGGATGGTTCCGATGAGAGGTGCCAGTGGACGTTCTGATCGAACTCGTGCTCGGCTTCGTCCTGGGATTCCTGATCGGCCTCACCGGGGTGGGCGGCGGCGCGCTCGCGGCGCCCGTCCTCTACGTAGTCCTCGGGCTGGATTACGCCGAGTCCGTCGCGCTCTCCCTGCTCTATTCGCTCTTCACGAAGCTCTTCAGCGCCGTCCAGCACTCACGGCAGCACTCCGTGCTGTGGCCCGTCACCCTGCTCTACGGCCTCACGGGCATCCCAGGCGCGGTGCTCGGGTCCTGGGTCGTCTACTGGGCGAGCAGCGCGGTCCAGCGCACCTTCCCCTTCATCATGGGCGGCGTGCTGATGACCGTGTCCCTCTTCATCGTGCTGGAAGGCGCGCTGCGGTCGCTTCCCATGCGCCCCGTCCCCATCTCGCCGCACCACATCACGTGGCGGTCCGTCCTCGGCGTGGCCCTCTTCCAGCTCTTTGTCGGGGTCCTGATGGGGATCACGTCGATCGGGGCGGGGAGCCTCATCATCCTGTCGATGATCTACTTCTTCCGCATGTCCGCCCGGGAGATCGTCGGCTCCAACATCGTCATCGCGCTCATCATGGTTGCCCCGGCGAGCCTGACCCACTACGCGAGCGCGGGCGTGGACTGGCGGCTCCTGGGCGTGCTCACCGTCGGGTCGCTCGGGGGCGCGATCCTCGGATCCAAGCTCACGCTGGTCATGCCGGAGCGCGGGCTGAAGCTCGTGATCGCCGTGCTCATCCTGGTGGGGGCGGTGGCGACGATCGCGAAGGCCTGGTGACGACCGGCTCGCGGTGCTCTTGCTGGCCGGCGGGCTCGTCACGGCCGGCGACCAAGGACTGCAGCTCGCATAAGTAATTATTTATGGAAACACCCCTGATTATTTATTTGCCTCCCCTCCGCCTTGGTGCCATTGTTCGCGCTCAGATGGCCCGATGACCCGGAGAACCCCGTGATTCCGCGCGCATGAATCTGCACCACCTCCGGATCTTCCACACCGTGGCCCAGCGCCGCAGCATCACCGCGGCGGCTGCGGATCTCCTCCTGAGCCAGCCCGCCGTCAGCCTGCAGCTCAAGGCCCTGGAGAAGGAGCTCGGGCTTCCGCTCTTCGAGCGCGGGGGGCCCAAGCTCAGGCTCACGCAGGCGGGCGAAGTGCTCCACCGCGCCGCCGTGTCCATCCTCTCGGCCCAGGACGAGGCGGAGCGAGCGATCCTCGAGCTGCGCGACGGCACGAAGGGGCGGCTGATCCTCGGTGCCGGCACGACGGGGGGCATGTACGTCCTCCCCAAGGTCGTCCAGGCGTACAAGAGCCTCTGGCCCGAGACGGAGATCGTGTTCCACATCGGCACCACGGACCAGATCCTCGAGAAGCTCCTGCAGAACGTGCTCGACATGGGGCTCGTGGGCGCGCCGATCGAGGACCGGCGTTTCGTCGTCGAGCCGATCTGCACGGACGAGCTTGTGCTGATCGCCGCGCCGTCGCACCCCATCGTGTCGCTTGCGAAGGTCACCCTCAGGGACCTCGGTGGCATGCCGTTCATCGTCCCGGAAGCCGACTCCAGAACCCGCCAGCTCGTCGAGCGGAAGCTGCGCGAGGCGGGGGTGCCGCTCCGGATCGCCATGCAGCTCCCCGGGACGGAGGGCGTCAAGCGGGCGGTCGAGGCGCGGCTCGGCATCGGGATGGTCTCGGGCTACGCCGTCGAGAACGAGTGCCTCACGGGCGTCCTGCGTCGCGTTCCCATCGAGGACTTCCGGCTCACGCGCACGATGAACATCGTCTTCCGGACGCAGAAATACTTTTCGCCGGTCGGGTCACGCTTCCGCGAGTTCGCGAAGTCCTTTGGCGCCCAGCATCTCGGGCCGCTCGCCGCCGAGGCGAGGCGGCCGCTGGCGCGGCACGCCGGCACGGCGGGGGGCCGGAAGAAGAACGAGCGCAGCGCACACGGTTGAGCTCCAGGCAGGGGCGGGGAGGGAGGCGGGAGAGGGTCGCGGGACGGCTGGCATCGGGCGGAGGGACGTCTCCTCGGATCGGGGAGGGAGCGATGGCGGAGAACAACAAGAGCGGATCGACCTTGCTGAAAAGCGAAGACTGGCTCGCGGTGTGGCTCGGGTTCCTGATCATCGTGCTCGTCCTGGTCGGTCTCAGGCCCGAGCTGCCGAAGTTCAGGTGGGCGACCGACGCCGGGTTCGCGGCGAGCGCAGTGGAGCGGAAGCCCGCCGTGGACAAGCTCGCGAAGGACGCCGAGGCCAAGGGGGAGAAGGACCTCGCCGCCGCGGCGGCCGCGCTCAAGACGGCCATGGACGCGGGCGACCGCGCGGCGATCGGCGGCGCCGCGAAGAAGCTCGGCGATGCGGCGAAGAAGACCCAGGACGCCGGGCTCAAGAAGAAGGGCGGCGACGTCGCCAAGGTCGGCGGCGACGCCGGGGCCTATCTCAGCACGGTGTTCGCGGCCGGGAACCTCTGGAAGGCCATCGTGCTCGGGATCGGCTACCTGGTCCTGTCGGCCATCGGCATCGCGCTCCTGGGCGGGAGCGTGGGCAAGTACGTGGTGGGGTTCCCCGTGGTGTACGTGCTGGCCTGGCTTTCGCAGGTGATCGCGGGCAACTCGACGGTCAACTACTGGGGGCTCGAGTACGTCATCTTCGCCCTCCTGATCGGCCTGTTCATCTCGAACGTGATCGGGGTGCCCGGCTGGCTCATGGAGGCGGTCTGCTCCGAGTACTACATCAAGACGGGGCTCGTCATCCTGGGTGCCGGGTTCCTCTTCTAAGAGATCGTTCAGGCGGGCGCCCTCGGCATCGTCCAGGCGCTGCTCGTTGTGACCGTGATCTGGTACGCGTGCTTCTGGCTGTCCAGGAAGCTCCGGGTCGACGACGAGTTCGCGGTGATGCTCTCGACCGCGGTGTCCATCTGCGGCGTGTCGGCGGCGATCGCGGCGTGCGGCGCGATCCAGGGTGACAAGAAGAAGCTCTCCTACGTGACCTCGCTGGTCCTGATCGTGGCCGTCCCGATGATGGTGCTCATGCCGTGGGCGGTCAAGGCTTTAGGGATCCCGGATATCGTCGGGGGAGCTTGGTTGGGCGGCACGCTCGACACGAGTGGCTCGGTCGTGGCCGCGGGCGCCCTCATCAGCGAGCCCGCGATGAAGGCCGGTGTCATCGTCAAGTTCTCGCAGAACGTCCTGATCGGCGTCGCGGCGTTCCTCCTGTCGGTCTGGTGGACCTTCAAGAAGGGCGCGGAAACCGGCGTGCGGCCGAGCGCCCGCGTGATCTGGGAGCGCTTCCCGAAGTTCGTCCTCGGCTTCCTGGTCGCGTCCTTCGTGTTCTCGTTCGTGCTGGACGGCGCCTCCGTGAGCGCCACCAAGGGGACGCTCGGCGCCGCACGCACGCTCTGGTTCGCGCTGGCCTTCACCTGCATCGGGCTCGAAACCCGCTTCACCGAGCTGGTCTCGATGGAGGGCGGCCGGCCAGCGGGGGCGTTCCTGATCGCCCAGGGCGTGAACGTGATCTGGACGCTGATCCTGGCGTTTCTGCTGTTCGGTGGGATTCTCTTCGCGGCGCCGGTGATCAAGTAGGGCGATCGAGTAGGAGGGAAGGACACTGCAGGAGCGGTTGACGTTTTCCGCGTCGGTGGACATCCGCGCCGACGCGGCGGAGGTGTTCCCCCTGGTGAGCGACCTCCGCCGCAAGGCCCGGCTCAACCCCGGCATCGAGGTGATCCGGATCGAGCTCCTGGGCGGCGAGCCGGTCCGGGAAGGCTCGGTCTTCCGCCACCGCTTCGCGAAGGGGGGGCGGATCATCGAGTATCGGAGCCGGTGCGTCTGGTGCGTCCCGCCTCGGCTCTTCGAGACCCGCGGCGAGACCGACCCGCCCTTCGAGGTGCACGTGACGGTGGAGCCGACGCCCGCGGGGTGCCGGCTCACGCAGCGGGAGACGGTGGCGATTCCGCCGGAGCTGCTCGACGTTCTCGACACCGGGCCCGCGCCGGCGCGGACGTTTCGCGACATCGTGCGCCTGCTGCCGCTGTTTCCGAGCGCCCGCCACCTCGGCTCGGAGCTCTGGGCGCTCCAGCGGGAGCGGGTAGCCAGGAGGCTCAGCGGGGAGCTCGAGACGTGGCTGGACGCGATCCGCGCCCACGCGGAGGCCGCGCCGTCCCGCGGGCTCGGCGGCGTGAGACAACCTCTCGGTCAAGGGGAGTCAGGATGAGCCTGGTCAATCCGCACGGGAAGGACAAGCGCCTCAAACCGCTGCTGCTCGCGGGCGCGGAGCTCACCGAGACGAGGAGGAGGGCCCAGACGCTCCCCCGGCTCACGATCACTTCGCGGGAGACCTCGGACCTCATCATGCTCGGCATCGGCGCCTTCACGCCGCTCGACGGCTTCATGGGCCAGGCGGACTGGCGAGCGGTGTGCGACGAGTACAGGCTCGCCGACGGCACGTTCTGGCCGATCCCCATCACGCTGTCGACCGCGCGGGCGGAGGCGGACCGCCTCAAGGAGGGGCAGGAGGTCGCCCTCGTGGACGTCGAGACCGGCGATCTCATGGCGACGCTGACGGTGCGCGAGAAGTACACGAGCGACCGCGCGCACGAGTGCAAGCAGGTGTTTCGCACGAACGATCCCGCCCACCCCGGCGTGGCCAACGTGACGGGGCAGGGCGAGGTGAACCTCGCCGGCCCGGTGAAGGTGCTCAGCGAGGGCGCGTACCCCGACAAGTACCCCGGGCTCTACATGCGGCCGGCCGAGACGCGCCGGGCCTTCGAGGCGAAGGGCTGGAAGACCGTCGCCGCGCTCCAGCTCCGCAACCCCATGCACCGCTCGCACGAGTACCTGGCGAAGATCGCGGTCGAGATCTGCGACGGGGTGCTGATCCAGCAGATCCTCGGCAAGCTCAAGCCCGGGGACATCCCGGCCGAGGTGCGGG
>JACQWC010000060.1 GCA_016209635.1 Candidatus Rokuibacteriota bacterium
GACCCCCGCCCAGAGACGGAAAAGGCGCGCCGATATCTCGCAGGGCACTGAATCGCTGTGAGCACCAATCGACCGGAACCCCGGAGCTATGCGATGCGGAATCGAATGGCGATCGCGGTGGTCATCGCCGTCGTCGTCTCATGTTCCTCGTTCGGCGAAGGGCGTGCCGCTTTTCTACCGGGCGACTTCATCACGTTTACCCAGGCATCCTGGGGCGACCCATTCCAGCAGGGCGGGATCACGTTGTTGGCTCACGGGAAGCTGAGTCTCGAATCGATCGACTATGAAAGGACTATGAAGTCAAGCAACCAAGATGGGCCGAAACGGACCAGCGACGGGCTTGCATAAATCGGTGTCGTTGTTGGGTTGCGTTGGATTTTCTCTGGTGCTCCGGAAGGCAAGATTCGCCTCATAACCCAAAGGTCGCTGGTTCAAATCCAGCCCCCGCAACCATTGCCGATCAAGGGGTTGGCGCCCACCGCGCCAGCCCCTTCGTCGTCTCTGCACCGTTTCTGCACCAGCCGCGCCGCGTCAGCCGCGTGCATCCGGCTGCACAGGTGCGTCCGTTCGACCCTCCGCCGACGGCTCAGCGCCGCCGAAGACCAGCCGGTCCAGCTTCCGCGCCTCGCGCTCGAAGGCGTCAGGCATGAGGTGCCCGTAGCGGTCGAGCGTGGTCTGGATCGAGGCGTGGCCGAGCTGGGACTGGATGTACTTCGGGTGCGCGCCTTGCGCGATCAGGAGGCTGGTGAACGTGTGGCGCAGATCGTGAAACCGGATGCGCCGGAGACCGGCCCGGCGCAGTGCGCGCGGGAAGTCCCGGTGCATGAGATTGTCGGCATCGAGCGGCGTGCTCGTCGGAGTGCAGAACACGAGCTCGCCGCGGAACCGGCTCGGCAACCGCCCGAGCGCCTCCCGGAGCGCCGGCGCCATATCGATGGACCGGCGCGAGCGCCGCGACTTCGGCGTGACGAACTTCCCCTTCCATAGCGCCCGGCGCACGTGGATGCGATGCCCCTCGAGGTCGATGTCCTCCCACTTGAGCCCGAGTAGCTCGCCCCGTCGCATCCCGGTCAGCACCGCGCAGAGCAGCAGCGTCCGGAACGGCTCCTCGGCGTGCGCGAGCAGCCGGCGGATCTCCGGCGGGGTGAGGACCTCCAGCTCCTTGTCCTCACCGCGCGGGCGTTCGGCGTACTGAGCGGGATTGGCGTCGAGATAGCCCCACTGGACCGCGTGCTTGAGCATCTCCTTGAGAATCACCATCACGAGCGCCACCGACTTCGGCGCGAGCCCCTTGCCCAGAAGCGTCTTGATGAACTCCCGCACGTGGGGCAGCGTGATATCGCCGAGCCGCATCCGGCCGAAGAACGGCACGATGTGCAGGCGCAGGTTGCAGCGGTAGCCGACCAGGGTCGATTCCTTGAGCCGCCCGAGCCGTAGCTGGACGTCCAGGTAGTCCTCATCCCACTTCGCCGCGAACTCAGCCATCGTGATGGCCGGCCGGGTGAGGCGGAACTTCCCCTGACGCCGCTCCCACATGCGCTGGGCGAGAACCTGCCGGGCTTCCTGGAGGTTCGGGCCGATGGTCTCCCACCGGCGCCGCCCCAGCGCGTCGATGTACCGGATCGCATAGTGCTTTCCCCGCTTCCGGATGGCCCCCACGCTCACAGCCTCCTTTCTTCGGGAAGCCATGCCGGCACCCTCTGATCGTTCGGGGTTGCGCCGTCATGAACCCACCAGATAGCGGAGCGGTCGGATCGAGTCAATGCCGATTTTCAGAGACGCTGACCGGGCCACGCGCGGCGCCACGGCCGCGGCCGTCCTGGTGAAAGCTCTTCGCCCACTCCGTCAGCTCGCCCGCGTCGAAGCGGAGGTACTTGCCGAGCTTCGTGTGCGGCACGGCGTTCCGGCGCGTGCGGTCGTAGAGCCAGCTCACCTTCACGCGCAAGAGCTGCGCAGCCTCCTCGATCGTGAGCCAAGCCATGTGCTGCGGGGTCTGGGGGCAATCGCGATGCCAGACAAGTGCGGGTGGCGTCTCTGGAGCAACCGCCGCGTGGGAGACTCATGACGGCGTGTGGTTGCGAGGCACGCGTCCCCGACGCAGCGCCCTCACTCAGGAACCAAAAGGCCTGGGCGCGAGGGGGTTACGCTTTCAGTTGCGATTTCGGTTGCGCTATCGCGGAAGGCGAGGTGGCGTGAGATTCCAGTGACTTCCGCTCATCGCGTGCCTTCGGATGAACGATGACGCCGACATGCTCGGAGTCCGGAAGCCAGAGATCGCACGGAAACCGCAACTCCATCAGACGAAATCGCACAAGAATCGCAACCAGAGCTCGCCACGGCGAGGTTGACGACCGCGAGCGCCGGTCTCCGACAGTGAAGTTCGTGAGTCCCGCCGAGGAGTTCCGTCCCGGACCCTGACCGTCCCGCAACTCTGGCAGGGCGCTTGCCCTTCTCCTCCCGCGAGATGCGACACCCCGAGAGGTCCCACCGCCGATGAAGCTCATCTTCGACTCCCTCGACGCGCTGCTGGCCGAGCTGAAGGAGCGGAAGGTCGCGATCGTGCGGGTCTCGCGCGCCGTCCATGCGGAGAGCGGCCGGCCGGCGGCCGGCATCCCGCACCTCACGTGTCGCGTCATCGTCACCGCGACGATCGACGACGACCTCTGGGCGGAGTGGCGCCTCTGGGTCGGGCGGAGCCTCGCGGAGGTCGGCGAGCGCGGGCTCCTCCTGCCCGAGCGGCTGCGCACGAAGAGCGACACCGCGCTCGCCGACGTCGCGAGGCGCATCGACGGCGCGAGCCTCCAGATCCGCGAGGGCCTGCTCACCCACGACGCCGCGTCCATGGACAGCTTCTGCCTGTGACCAGGCCTGTGACCCTGTGACCACGTCCCTGCCGTGCACCGCGCCCCGCCGTCCGGGGCCCCGCGCGCCGGACGGCCACGGAGGTCGAGGATGAAGTCACTCAGATCCCCGAAGGTGAGGCAAATGCTCGCGCTTCGCGGGCGGGCGGCCACGCTCCGCGCCGAGTACGAGGCGGCGCTTGCGTGTCTCGAGCCGACGCGCCACCGCGCGGCACAGCTCCTGCAGCAGGCGCGCGCGCTCAAGGGCACGCTCTCCGACTGCGAGCTGGCGGAGCTCCGCCGCGCCTGGAGCGGCGTGTAGGCGGCGGTGGGTTTCAGGATCGACCTCGACTTCGCCCACGGCCCGACGGCGACGAAGGTGGAGCAGGAGCCGGACGGCCGGCTGGCGATCTCCGTCGAGCGTGGTGAGGAACGAGCCGTGGTCTACCTCTCGCCCGAGAGCGTCGAGGCGCTCTGGTACGAGGTCGCGGTGGCGCTCGCGCGGCTCAGGCGATGCTGACGCGGAACGGCGCCCCGCCGCGCCCGAACGGCGTGCTGAACGGCTGGGGCCGGCTCCTCGGCCTGGTCGGCGTCCCGGGCGCGATCGCCGTCTACCTCGTCTGGTGGCTCACGCAGGCGCTCGGCGCCCGGCTCGACCGGATGATCCAGCTCCTCGAGCAGATCGCGCGCGCCCTGAAGGTCCAGGGGGTGTAGGCGTGCTGAGTCCAGGGGGTGTAGGGGTGCTGACCGCCGACACGGGCGCCCTGCGGGCCGAACCGGCCAGGGGCGCCCCCTGGCACGCGGAGGTGCGCGCGTTCAAGCGCCGGCTGCTCACGACGGCGCTCGAAGGCGCCGGCGGCAACCGCACCCACGCGGCGCGGGCCCTCGGGCTCCAGCGGACGTATCTTCTGCGGCTCGTCCGCGAGCTGGAGGTGACGGTGCCGCCGCCGGCGCGGAGACGAGGCGCCGCATGATCGCGGGGATGGGGCCGAGCGGGATCGCGGGGACGAGGCCGGGCGTGATCGCGACGGCGCCCCGGCGGCAGGCCCTCGACCTGCTGCTCCTTCCGCTCGCCAAGGACGGCCGCATCGCCGACGGCCGGGCGCTCGAGCGGCTCGAGCGCGAGGCGGCCGGGGCGTCCGACGGCTTCGTCTTCTGCCACGGCTGGCTCTACGACCAGGCCGAGGCCGAGCAGGAGGCGGCGCGCTTCTTCGCCCTGCTCGAAGGCGCCCTGGCGCCGCTCCGCAGTCGGATCATCCCGCTGCGTGTGGCACTCCACTGGCCGTCGAAGCCGTTCGCCGATCCTGAGCTGACGAGACGAACCGGGCTGACGAGAAGTTCCGGGCTCACGGGAGGGACCGAGGTCACGAGCGGGATGGACCGACCCGGGCTCTGGCCCGAGCTGGAGCGTCGGCTCGCGACTCCGCCGCGCGGGGGCCTCAGCTCGCGCGGGGGCACGCAGGAGCTCGAGCGCCTGCTCGGCGACCTCTGGGCGGCCGAGGTGCCGCTGAGCCCCGAGGAGGAGATCGAGCTCGACGCGCTCAGGTCGCGCCTGGGCGACTCCGCCTCACGCGGTGAGGGGAGCCTCTCCCCGCTCCACGCGCTCAGCTTCTGGGCGATGAAGCGTCGCGCCGGCGAGGTCGGCGAGCGGCTGGGGCGCGAGGTCCTGGGGCCGCTCTGGGCCCGGCTCCGGACCCCTCCACGCCTCCACCTGATCGGCCACTCCTTCGGCGCCAAGCTCCTGGCCTCCGCGGTGCTCGGCGGCGCGCGCGCGACGAGCCTGACGCTGCTGCTGGCCGCGTTCTCGGCGTTCGCCTTCGCGCCTGAGGTGCCCGGCCTCGGGCGCCCGGGGTTCTATCACCGGATCGTGGCCGACCGGCTCGTCGAAGAGCCGATCGTGGCGCTCCGCTCGACCCACGACACGGCGCTCGGCGTCCTCTACGGCTCGCTCACGGGAGGCAGCGAGGCGGACCGCGGTCGCGAGCGGAACCGCGGCATGAGGCGGCCCACGCCCGGACGGGCCGGGTACGTGCGGACGGCGGTCGCGTCGAGCGCGCTGGGGGCGGTCGGGGCGCGCGGCGTCGGCGCGCCGGAGGTGGACCTGCGCGACGTGCCCCGGATCGGGATCCCGCGCTACCCGATCGTCAACGTCGACGGCTCGCGGGTGATCACCGCGAGCGAGACGCTCGTGGGCGCGCACCGCGACATCTACCACGCCGAGGTCGCGACGCTCGTCCTGCTCGCGGCCGGGCTCCTCCAGGCCGGGCCCGAGGGTCTCCGCCCCACGCGGGTGTCGCCGCTCGGCCGCGCGTGAGGCGACGTCGGCCGGGACGCCGCGCGCTGGCGGACGAGACTCCCACCAACGGGTCGAGGCGATCGACCGAGGCGAGGCGCCGATGATGGACGCGCGCGGGCCAACGCAGGCCGAGTGGCTGGTCCTCGCCTACCTCGCGGGCGACAACGACCTCGAGGGGGCGCTGCTCGACGACCTCGGCGAGATGGAGCGCGTGGGCTCGCGCCCGGGCGCGGTCGAGATCCTCGCCCAGGTCGACCGCGCCGCCGGCTTCGACGCCTCGGGCGGGGACTGGCAGACGACCCGGCGCTACTACGTCACCCGGAGCGCGGAGACGCGCAGCGCCCACGGCCAGGGCGCTGACGCGCGCGGCGCCGGCCGGCGGCGGATCGCCTCCCGGCTGCTGGCCGACCTCGGCGAGACGAACACCGGCGACCCGCGCGTCCTCGAGGACTTCATCGCCTTCGGCGCCCGCCAGTTCCCGGCCCGCGCCTGCGCCGTGATCCTCCTGAACCACGGCTCGGGGTTCTACGTCCCGCCGGAGATGCTCTCCAAGACCCGGCTCTCGCCGACCCGGCGGGGCGGCTTCTTCCACACCACGCGCCGGCGCCTCGCGGCGCTCCATCCCGAGCGGCGCGGCATCGCCTACGACGACGCCTCCGCCGACTGCCTCGACAACCGCGAGCTGAAGGCCGTGCTCCGCCACGCCCACCGGGTGCTCGGCCACAGGGTCGACCTGGTCGGGATGGATGCCTGCCTCATGACGATGCTCGAGGTCGCGTACCAGCTCCGCGACCACGCGCGGATCCTCGTCGGCTCGGAGGAGCTGGAGCCCGGCGCCGGCTGGCCCCACGACCGGATCCTCGCCGACCTGACCGCGCGGCCAGCCATGGC
>JACQWC010000061.1 GCA_016209635.1 Candidatus Rokuibacteriota bacterium
GCAGAACACCTCGAGGCAGCGCTCCCCGCCCCGCATCCCCGTCAGCCAGTCGTGGACGAGGGCGACCCGCACGCGGCGATTATAACACCCGGGCCGGGGATCGACGGCGGCGCGGCCCTACCGGCGGTCGGCGGCGGCCAGACCCTCGAACAGGTCGAGGAGCGCGCCGGCCGTCCGTTCCCACGTGTACTGCTTGGCCTGCACCGGTCCCGCCCGCGCGAGCCGCTCGCGAAGGTGCCCATCCTCGAGAACGGAGGCGAGCGCGGCCGTGAGCGCGGCCGGATCCTCGGGATCGAAGTAGAGGGCGGCGTCGCCGCAGACCTCCTCGAGAGCGGGGATCCGGGAGACGAGGGCGGGCGTGGCGCACGCCATGGCCTCGAGGGGCGGCAGGCCGAATCCCTCCGACAACGAGGGATGGACGAGCGCGCGGGCGCCGCGGTAGAGCCCGGCGAGGGCGGGAGCGCCGACGTAGCCGGCGAACCGTACCCGCGTCCCCACCCCGGCGGCTTCGGCGTGCGCGCGGAGGCGGGGGTAGAAGCGGCGGTCCTTCCGGCCCACGATCGTCAGCGTGAGCCTGGAAGGTCCCGGAAGTCGCGCGAAGGCGTCGATCAGGCGTTCGAGGTTCTTGTGCGGAAGGAGATTGCCGACCGCCAGGAGGTACGGTCCGTCGGCGACCCCGGCGCCCGACGGCGGCGCCGCACCCAACGACTTCCAGTCGAGGCCGTTGTGCACGACCGTCACCCGCGCTTCGGAGAGGTCCGGATAGTACCGACGCAGGTCGGCCGCCGTCGCCCCGGAGACGGCGACCACGTGCCCGGCGCGGCGGAGGAGGCGCGGCACCGCGTAGCGGTAGAACCGATACTGCTGGGGATAGGACGCGGGAAAGCGGAGCGGGATGCAGTCGTGCATGACGATGATTTGGAGGACGGGTGATCGGAGGAGCGCCTCGGTGGGACCCGGTGCCAAGAGCACGTCCGGACGATCGCGCGGGATGCGGCGCTTGAGGGCGAGGTTCGTCCACGCGATCCACCGAAGATATCCGGGGAACCCCCGCCCCAGCTGAGCCCAGGCCGGCGCCGGCCGGACTTCGATGCGCGGTCCCGGGGAGACACCGGGAGCGGACGCGTACAGGAGAACATCGGCTCCCGCCGCGGCGAGCGCGCGGGAAACCTGCATCGTGTAGGTCCCGAGCCCGCTCGGCGTGCCGTCGAGGATGGCGCCGTTGACGGCGACTCTCACCTCATGCGGCGCCGGGGGTCCCCTCGAGAATGCGGAAGATGCGCTCGCCGGACGCGACCCAGGCGAAGTCGCTCGCGCGCCTGAGCCCCCACTCACGGAGCGACGCCTTGAGGTCCCGGTCACGGGCGACACGACCAAGCGCGGCCGCGAGACCGTCGACATCGCCCGGCTCGACCCAGCACACCGCATCCGCCCCGACCTCCGGGAGCGCGCCGCCCCGCGCCGCGATCACCGGCGTACCGCAGGCCATCGCCTCCAGGACGGTGAGGCCGAAGCCCTCGAAGAGGGAGGGCTGGACGTAGAGGTCGGCGCCGGCATAGAGGCTCGGCAGGTCCTGGTCCGGTACGTAGTCGAGCGACACGACGCGCTCGCCGAGGCCGAGCCGCTCGATCTCCGCGCTCAGGCCAGGGTAGAAACGCGGGTCCTGGTGCCCCACGATGACGAGCTGATGGGGGATGCACCCGCGCACCTGCGCGAAGGCCTGGATGAGCCCCTTGACGTTCTTGTGGGGCAGCAGGTTCCCGACGTACAGGATGTAGCGCTCGAGACCGTAGCGACGCGCCACGGGCGCCGGGTCGAGACCGGCGTGGAACCGTTCGGCTTCGTGGCTCGGCGGCACCACCTGTACCCGACCGTCGCCGATCCCGAAGAACGACGCCAGATCCCGCCGCGTGCTCTCGGAATCGACGATGACGACCGCGCACCGCCGGAGGATACTCGGAAGCACCCGACTGAAGTACCACTGGAGCCGCGGAAAGTACTCCCGAAACCGGAGCGGCAGGAGGTCGTGGACCACGCAGACCTGGGGCATCGGCGGAAGGAGCATACCCTCCGGGCATGGCGAAAAGACGACGCTCCGGCGCTCTCGCATCAGGCGCAGCGGGAACACCGTCTGCATCCAGACGAGTCGCGCCAGATGGCCGTAACGGCCGAGCGAGGGCCGGACCGCGGTGACGACGTTCCGTACGCCGCCGGCGTCCAGACCCGGTACCCCGTCGACCGAGGTGTAGGCGACCACGTCGCCGGCGCGAGCCGCGAGCTGCCGGACGATGTTGACGGTATACACGCCCAGCCCGGACGGGCGCCCGTCGAGGATCGTCGCGTTGATGCCAAGCCGCATGGTCAGCGCTTGATGATCTCGATGGTCGGGAACGGGAAGATCATACCAATTCCGCGGTCCAGCGCCTCCCTCTCCCTCTCGAGGAACTCCCCCTTGAAGTGCCAGGGCAGCACCAGATAGTAGTCGGGATTCATCGCTCGGGACTCGGCCTCGCTGATGATCGGGATATCCGTCCCCAGCGTCCGCGCGCCGTGCTTGCGCGGGTTCCGGTCGGCGGCGAAGTCGATAATCGAGTTGTCGATGCCGCAGAACTGTAAGATCGTGTTGCCCTTCGTCGACGCGCCGTAGACGTGGATCCGCTTCCCCTGCCTCCGCAGCTCCTTGAGCAGCGCGCTCAGCTCGCGCTTGTGCGCGTCCACCCGCTCCTGGAAGTTCCTGTAGGGCTTGTCGCTGTCCAGCTCCATGTCGAACTCTTCCTTGCGCAGCGTTCGCAGGCTGTAGGCATCCTCGTGCTTCTTGAACGCGAAGTTGCCGGTGTGCGTCGCCTGGCACCGGATGCTACCGCCGTTGATGTCGTTCAGAGTCACCTTGACCATCTTCATGTCACACTTCCGGAGGATGTACTCGAGCACGGCGAGGCTATAGTACTCCAAGTGCTCGTGACAGATCGTGTCGTAGGAGTTCATCTTGAGCATCGACGGCATGTAGGACATCTCGAACACCCACAGCCCCTCCGGCGCCAGGTGCTGCTTGATCTGCCGCACGAAGCCGACCGGGTCCTCGAGGTCGTAGAACATCGCGATCGAGGTGATGATGTCGAACGGGTGTCCGGCGCTCTCCTTGACCAGCTCGGCTGATGGAAAGATGTCCTGGACGACCGTGACGTTCCCCTTGATGTCCTGGACCGCGTCCGATGGGTCGATTCCGAACTTCGTGAAGCCCTGCGGGTAGTACCCCAACAGGGTGCCGTCGTTACAGCCGATGTCGAGCACCCACGCGTCCCGTCTGTCGACGATCGCGGCGGCCTCCTCCGCGATCTCGCGCAGGTGGTCCCGCATGGTCCGGTTCGTTCCCGAGTGATACCAGTAGGACGAATAGAGGATTTCGGGCGGCAGGGTGAGCGCGAGCTGGAGGAGCCCGCACGCGTTCTCGTCCCGCGTCGGATCGCACCGAACGAGCGACGTCGGGATCTTCCGCATCGGCGGCATCTCCTTGCCCGGCTTGACGAACGACCCCTGCAGGAACTGCTCGCCGAGGTCGATCACCTTCGTCAGCGCGGGTGACCCGCACGCGCGGCACGTCTTCCGATAGACAACATGCATCGGTCGTCAGGCCTCCTCCGGCGCGCCGAACACCCGCGTCGCCGCGTCCCCATAGAATACCTCGGCGACCTGCCGGGCGGTGTCTCTCCACGAGGCGGGTCGGTAGGATGCCAGGAGGGCCACCCGTCCCTCCAGCTCCGCGGGGTTCAAGACGTATCCGAGGATCTTCTCGGCCAGCATCGCGACGTCGCACGGGTCGAAGTAATCGGCGAATGCCTCGCCCGCCTCGGGGATCGCGCCCGCCCGCGCGGCCAGAGCGAACTTTCCGTGGCTGAACGACTCGACCACCGGCAATCCGTACCCCTCGTCGAGCGACGCGTACACGCTGAACAGGCACCCCCGGTAGAGCCGGCTCAGCGTGGCGTCGTCCACCTTGTCGAAGTGGTGGATCCACAGGCTCTTCCGGATCAGCTCGAGCGTCGCCTCCGACATCGACCCGTCGACGGCGCCCACGAGCACGAGGTTCAGGTTCGCAACCTGTCTCCGCACCCGGGTGAACGCCTCGAGCAGCCGCTCGTGGTTCTTGCGCTTCTCGAGCGTGCTGACGCAGAGCACGTACGGGTGTTCGACCAGCCGGTCTGGGCCGACGGCTCGGCTCGCGCTCTCCGCGTCCGCAATCGGCGCCGTCCAGTCCGCGCCGAGCCGCAGGACGCGGATCCTCGGACCGTCGCCCGGGCGGGCGACGCCTCCGATCTCGACCAGCAGCTTCTCGATGTCCGCCATGACGTGGTTGCTGATCGTCAGCACGTTCACGCACACCGGCAGGAGCTGCGCGCACCAGGTCCGGAAGAGATCGATGGTGGTCCCCTCGGGATGGTGGGCGTAGAAGCTCCAGCGATGCCGGATGGGGATGAGGTCCGGGACCAGCACGGACAGCCGCACCCCCCGCGCCGCGAGTCCGAGCAGGTCGGCGAAGTAGGACTCCCCGAGCGGCCAGTTCGATCCGAGGACGAAGAGGTGGTCCCCCCCACCGATCTCCGCCGGCGGGCACGCGCCGAGCCACGTCGCGGGTGGAGGCAGGCGCTCCCGCCGCTTCAGGTGATCGAGCGAGACGACGCTGAATGTCCGCGAGCCGCCGTCCCACGCGACGAAGGTGAAGTGCCGCGCGCTCGGGTCCAGCTCGCGCAGACCGCTGGCGATCTCCCGCTCGACCCGCTGGAGGCCCGACCGCGCGTCGTTCAGGAACCCGAAGGTGAGATCGACGAAGACGCGGCTCGCCGCTCCGTCGCTCATGGCCGGCGCCGGGCGCCCGGGCTCGTAGAGCGCGCACACCTCGCCGAGCCTCGCCGCGATCCGCTCCGGCGAGATGTCCCTCGCGTACTCGAGGCCCCCGGCCGCGAGGGAGCGACGCAGTTCGTCGTCCCGGGAGAGGCGGAGCAGTCCCTCGGTCACCTCGCTGTTGCGGACCCGCAAGACCGCCGTCGCGGGGTACTCCCGGAAGGCGAAATCGTCCGTGACGACGGCCGGGACCCCCATGCCCAGCGCGTCGTTGAGCCCGGCCGACGGACCTCCCGTCGTCCAGTCGCGGAGGAAGACGGCGGCGTCGCTCAGCGCGACGCGCTCGAGCAAGACGTCCTCGTCGAGGAAGCCGCCCGAGACGAACGCTCGAATGCCGCTCTCCTCGACCAGCGCGTGGACCTCCGCCAGGAGGTCCGCCTCGAAGAAGTGGCCGAGCACCTGCACGTACACAGGAGGAGCGCCCTCGCGCTTCTCCAGCTCCACGCAGCTGGCCACGATCCGGTTCGTGAGCTTGGTGCGCGTCTGGAAACCGGTCGTCGTGACGACGAAAGCGTCCGCGGGGATCGCATACTTCCGTCGCAGCTCGGCCTTTCTCGCCGGTGAGATCGGACCCCGGTAGCGTGCGAAGAGCGGCACCACGTGCATCGGCCCTCTGGCCAGCCACTCGGGCGCGATGAGGGACTTCGCGTGCTCGCCGAGGAAGAGGGTGGCCCGACTGCTCTCGATGATCTGGGCGTCCAGCGGCATCTCGCTCGCGCGGCGGTCGGGCTCGCGCCGGCCGCGCGCGCCGCCGCCCGCCCCGGCCAGCCGCCGCAGGACCCTGGACGCGAGTCTCACGGCGGGCGGGGCCCCGGGGACCCGCGCGACCACGCCGAGGGCCCCACGCAGGCGAGTCGGCTGAGCCGGCTCGAGCAGCCGCTCGATCTTGGCGAGCCGCCAGCACCACCACCGGAACCTCGACGCCGGCCCCGGGGCGCCGGGCGAGACTCCCGCGCGCCGCGCGCGCCAGACGCCTTCGAGCCCCTTGACGAAGGAGTCGTGCAGCAGGACGACGCCCGGGATCGCGAAGAGGAGGTCGAGCAGGTCCAGGTGGAAGTGGCTGTTCCCGACGTGGTAGAAGACGAACGGGGGCTCGCCCTCGCTCATCTCCCGCACCGCGCCCGCCTCCGGCTCCACGAGCTTGAACGGACCGGTCTTCGGCGTCGGGACGAAGGTCGAGACCGTGTTCGGCACCAGCACGATCTCGTACCGTCGACCCACCAGCGGGACCAGGTCCTCGGAGTAGAACGCGATCCCGGAGACGTCGGCCGGGAAGGGAGACGCCCAGAAGAGGCGGGGGCGCCGCCCCGCGTCGGCGGGATCGCGGCGCATGGTCCGGCACCGGCGGTCGACGGCCTCCTCGAAGTTCCGTCCGACCCGGGCCCACGTGAACAGCCGCGCCTGCCCGCGTGGCACCGTCTCGTCGAGCGGCCCCGCGTCGAGCCGCCGCGCCGTTCGGTCGAGCGCCGCGACGACCGAGGCGACCTCCGCGGGCTCCTCGATGGGCTCGAGGAGGGCGGGTCCGGCGACCTCGGCCAGGCACGAGGAGCGCGGACTCACGATCCAGCGTCCGAACTGCATGGCCTCGACGACGGGCATCCCGAACCCCTCGTAGCTGCTCGAGAAGACGAACGCCTCGCTGTCCCGGTAGAGCGCGCCGAGCTGCCCCTCCGTCACCGCGGGCAGGACCAGGACGGCCCGGGCGCTCAGATCCCCGTACTTCGCCCGCATCCGGCGGGAGAAGCCCGTCTGCGCATCGTTCGAGACGATGAGGACCAGGCAGCGGGAGCGGGCCAGGGTGCTCCGCAGAAACGCCTCGATCAGCGCCTCCGGGTTCTTGCGGAACTCGTCCCCGCTGACGCTCAGCACGAACGGGCGCGGGATCTTCCACCGGTCCCGGGCGCTCCGTCGCTCCGGGACCAGCGGCTCGACACCGGTCGAGATCGTCGCCACGCTCTCCGCGCGCGCGTAGCCGAACCGCTGCGCATCCTCCGACGAGTGCTGGGAGATGCCGCACACGAGATCGGCCCGCGCGTACAGGTCGACGCAGCGATTGTGATAGCTGCGCCGGACCCGCGGGTCCCGGAGATAGACGTCGGGAAAGACCCAGGGGATCACGTCGTAGAAGATCGACGCGACCAGCGGGCGATCGGCGCCGCCCAGGTCCGACACGATGCGGTTCTGCTCCCAGTACGGCCCGCTGCAGTTGACCACCACGTCGACCCGCTGCGCGCCGACGATCCGCGAGAGCTCGCCCGGGGTCAGGCCGGGGCGCAGCTCGAGCGAGGGCACGTCCGCCGCCGGCGCCACCAGGTAGGAGCCCGACAGGCGCAGCCCGATCACCTCGTGCGAGGCGGCGAGCGCGCGCAGCAGGCCGTTCGTGTACCTGCCGATGCCCCGGTCGGCGGCGCCCTGGGTCTGGAGCGGCTGGAGATCGATCAGGATGCGCACGCCGACTCGTCCTGTCGACTCGTGCCTACGCCTGGTGCGATGTCCGCCCGGTGGGTCGTCGTCCGGATGCGGACGGGCAGCCACACCGTTCCGACGAAGACGGGGTGCGTGCCCGGCAGGACCTCAAAGCCGACCACGCGGTCCCACCAGTCGTAGTTGTCGAGCAGGTGGGTCGCGTAGCTGTGGACGGCGACCGTCAGCGTGTACGCGCCCGGTCCCAGGTTGAGTCCCACCTCCAGCTCGACCTCGAGCTCGTCGCCCGGCGCGAACTCGGCCTCAATGGGCGCCGTGTGGTACGTGTTCGTCCCGAAGACGTCGTTCCCGACGCGGTCGCGGATCAGGATCCCGACCGTCGGCGACGAGACGGACGCGCTGAACTGCACGAGGCAACGGATGCGCGCCCGCTCGCCGACCGTGAACGCCCGGGTGGACCGGCCATCGGCGCCGAGCAGGTCGACCTCGGCGATGCGCGCCTGGAACGTCCCCGAGCGGGTCGTCCGGCCGGAAGCTGCCTCGGCCTGGAGGATCTCCTGGCTCGCCCCGCGCTTGGCGATCAGCGCGTTGTAGTAGTCGAGGACGTCGTCCGGGCGTCCGTCCTGGATCAGCCGCCCGCGGTCGAGGAGAAGGGCGCGGTCGCAGAGCGTCTTCACCGCGGCAGCGTCGTGGGAGACGACGAGGATGGTCGTGCCGGCCGCCTTGAACTCCTTGATGCGCCTGACGCACTTGTGCTGGAAGTACGCGTCGCCGACCGAGAGCGTCTCGTCCACGATCAGCACGTCGGGCCGGACCGCGGTCGCCGCCGAGAACGCGAGCCGCACGGTCATGCCGGTCGAGTACGTGCGGATGGGCAGATCGATGTAGGGCCCGATCTCGGCGAACGCCTCAACCTCCGGCAAGAGGGCGGCCGCCTGGGCGGATGGCAGCCCCATGAGCTGCGCCGCCATCAAGACGTTCTGGCGGCCCGGGAAGTCCGGGTGGAACCCGAGCCCCAGCTCGAGGAGGGCAGCGACCCGTCCGCCGACCCATACCTGCCCCTCGGTGGGCTGCGCCGTGCCCGTGAGGATCTTGAGCAGCGTGCTCTTGCCGGCCCCGTTCAGGCCGACGATGCCGACGGACTCGCCGGGGGCGACGGCAAAGCTGACGTGCCGCAGCGCCCAGAAGGTCTCGTGCCACGCGAACCGCCCCGCCGACAGCCACTCCCCCAGTCGGTGCCAGGGCCGGACGTAGCGCCGGTAGGCCTTCGCGACGTCGGTCACGACGATGGCCTGGCTCAAATCTCGTCCACCATCGCCCCGGACAACCGGCGAAACACGAGGTCGGACAGCACCGCTAGGACCGCCGCCGCCGCGACCGCCGGCCAGAGATCGGACCAGACGGGCCACCGGTGCTCGACGATGATCCGCTGATAGGCGGTGACCAGGGGAAAGGCCGGGTTCCAGGCGATGACCGCCTGCACGCCCTCGGGCACGGCGCCGAGGGGATAGACGATCGGCGTCAGCCAGAACCAGAACTGGAGGCCGACGCCGACGGCCTGCGCGACGTCCCGGAAGAAGACGTTGAAGACGCCCAGGAAGACCCCGAGGCCGACGGCGAGCGCTTGCTGGACCACGAGGAGCGGGAGCAGCGCCAGCAGGGTCCAGCCCGGCCAGCGCCCCACCGCGAGAAGGAAGGCGAGAAACAGGCCCCAGACGATCGCGAAGTTCACGCTGGCAGAGAGGAAGACGTAGATCGGGAGGGTGACGCGAGGGAAGTTGACCTTCTTCAAGAGATTCGCCTGCTCGAGGAACACGCTCTGGCTCCGGGTGACGACCTCGATGAAGTAGCTCCAGGTGAGGAGCCCCGCGCACAGGTACAGACTGTAGGCGAGGGTGTCCTGGAGGCCGGGGAGCCTGATGCGCATCACCTGGGAGAACACCACCGTGTAGATGAGGATCTGCGAGAGGGGATTCAGGATCGCCCAGGAGGTCCCGAGCACCGAGCCGAGGTAGCGGCTCCGGAAATCCCGGGCCACCATGCCGAGGACAAATCCACGGTACGCCCACAACGCGCGCACCCGCCCGATGGGCCCTGTGTCCGGAAGCCGCCATCGGTCGGTGGGCAGCCACGTCGCCAGGCCTCGCATCGTAATCGCGTATTCTACCGCACGACGTTCCGTCGGCGGCGGGAACCCCGATGGGAAAAGCGCTACGACTTCGAGTAGCGGGTGAGGTCGGCCTCGACCATCGTCCGGACGAGCTCGGGGAATCGCACCCGCGGCGTCCACCCGAGCTTCCGCCGGGCCTTCGAGGCGTCGCCCAGCAGCACGTCCACCTCCGCCGGGCGCTTCAGCGCCGGGTCCATCACCACGTACTCCTCCCAGGCGAGGCCGACGCAGCGGAACGCCAGCTCCACCAGGTCCTGGACGGAGTGGCTCTCGCCGGTGGCGACGACGTAGTCGTCCGGCTCGTCCTGCTGCAGCATGAGCCACATCGCCTCGACGTAGTCGCCGGCAAACCCCCAGTCGCGCCGGGCGTCGAGGTTCCCCAGGCGGAGCTCGCGCGCCAGGCCGTGCTTGATGCGGGCGACGCCGTCCGTGACCTTGCGCGTCACGAACTCGGGGCCGCGCCGGGGCGACTCGTGATTGAAGAGGATGCCGGCGCAGGCGAAGAGGTCGTAGCTCTCGCGGTAGTTCACGGTGATCGCGTGGCCGTACGCCTTGGCCACGCCGTACGGGCTCCGCGGATGGAAGGGCGTCCGCTCGGTCTGAGGCGTCTCCCTGACCTTCCCGAACATCTCGCTCGACGACGCCTGGTAGAACCGAATCCGGGGATCGACGAGTCGGACCGCCTCGAGCATGCGGGTGACGCCGAGAGCGGTGAACTCGCCCGTCAGCACCGGCTGGCTCCACGAGGTGGGCACGAACGACTGCGCCGCCAGGTTGTAGACCTCGTGGGGCCGCGTCTCCTCCAGCGTCCGGATCAGCGAGAGCTGATCGAGGAGGTCCGCCTGCTTCAGCTCGACCTGGTCCCGAATGCGCTCGATGCGGCCGAAGTTCTCCTGGCTGGTCCGCCGCGCCATGCCGAAGACGGTGTAACCCTTTCCCAGCAGGAACTCCGCGAGGTACGAGCCGTCCTGGCCCGTGATCCCGGTGATCAGCGCCCGCTTCGGGCTCCCGCCCGGGGGCCTGGTGGTGGGGGGCGTCATGAGGGCCAGTTCACGGCAACTTCGGTGGCGCGGAGGCCGCCGATTCGGTTCGCGGGGATCGGGCCTCGACCATCGGGAGGTTCGGCGCCGCCACGGGGCCGTGGGCAACCCGGCGGCGCCAGTATTCGAGGACGTCCCGCAGCGTCTGCTCGAAGGGGAGCTCGGGCTGCCAGCCCACGGCCTTCCAGATCTTACTCGCGTCCCCCAGCAGGACGGGGACGTCGGAGGGCCGGAACCGCGCCGCGTCCTCCCGGACGGCGATCCCGCGCACGCGCGCCTCGCCGGTCAGGAACTCCAGCACGTCCTGGATGCGCCACGCCTTGCCCGAGCAGAGATTGTAGACGTCGCCGGGCTCCCCGCGCTCCAGCAGGAGCCAGTAGCCGCGCACGACGTCGCGGACGTCCGTGTAGTCGCGCCGCGATTTTAGGTTGCCGACCTCGATCACGGGCTCGCGGTGCCCGGCCTCGATCTCGGCGATCTGCCGGGCGAAGTTCGAGGTGACGAAGACGTCGCCACGGCGCGGCCCCTCGTGGTTGAAGGCCCGGGTCCGGACGATCGGCATCCCGTAGCTCTTGAAGTACTGGTAGCCCATCAGGTCCTGCGCCACCTTGCTGACCGCGTAGGGCGACAGCGGGCGGAGCGGGTTCGTCTCCCGGATCGGCAGCTCGTCCTCGTAGACCGTGCCGTACTCCTCGCTGGAGCCGATCACGAGGAACCGCGCCCGCGACCTGCGGGCCCGCAGCGCCTCGAGGAGGTTCACCTGGCTGATCACGTTCGTGTTGAAGGTCTCCGCGGGGGCCTGCCAGGACGCCGCCACGAAGCTCTGGGCGGCGAGGTGGGCGATGTAGTCGGGAGACGCGACGTCGAGGAGGTTCTGCACGGAGGACTGATCGCGGAGGTCGCAGTCGATCAGGCGGATGCGGTGGCGGATGTGCTCGATGTTCTCCGTCTTGCTCCGCCACCGGCAGGAGCCGCAGACCTCGAGACCCTGCTCGAGGGCGAGCTCGGCGAGGTAGCTGCCCACGAAGCCGGTGATCCCCGTGATCAGAAGTCGCATAACATCGGATTATCGGCGTCCATGACGCGGAAAGTCAAAGGTTTTCTCCCGAGTCGCACGCTTGACGCTCCCGAGCGCGCCCTGTTAGTGTGGCTGCGCGTGATGCACCGCCCAGCCGACGTTCCGATTACCTCCCACCGCTCCGCCATCGGCAGGCTCGTGGTGGCCTACAAGAAGCTGGTGCAGCTCCTGGTAGCCCCGTATCTCCGGAACGTCTTCGAGCAGGAGCACCAGCTCGTCACGTCGTGGATCCTGGCGCTCGACCAGCGGATCGCGGTGGGGATGCGGAACGTCGAGACCCGCCTCGACGCGGCCGAGGCGCGCCTCCAAGCCGCCGAGGCACAGGACACGGAGCTGATCAAGCGCATGGACAGCATCACCGTGCTCCTCGCGCGGCGGCAGGAAGAGCTGGACCAGAGGCAGCAGGACCTCGACCAGAGGCAGCAGGACCTCGACCAGAGGCAGCAGGACCTCGACCGGAAGCAGCAGGACCTCCTCCACCGATACGAGGTCATCCGCAACAGGGCCGAGACCCTGCGCTACCGGTTCGAGGACCAGATCCGCTCCGTCCGGCGGGCGGGGGACCTCCAGCCCGAGCGCCCCGGGGTGGACTTCCCCGACGGAAGCGAACCCGGCGTGCCGCTGGATGCCCTCTTCGACGACGCCGACTATCTCGAGTTCGAGGACAAGTTCCGCGGCAGCCGCGAGGAGATCAAGAGCCGCCAGCGGGTGTACCTGCCGCTCTTCGCCGACCTCCCCCCGACCGACTACGTCCTCGATCTCGGCTGCGGCCGCGGGGAGTTCCTCGAGCTCCTCCGGGAGGCGAACCTCGCGGGCAAGGGCGTCGACGCCAACGTGGTCATGGTCGCCCAGTGCCGGAAGCTCGGCCTCGACGTCGAGCGCGACGACGCGCTCGGGTACCTGGGGCGCCTCGCGGACGGCTTGGTCGGCGGCATCGTCGCCCTCCAGGTTGTCGAGCACCTCTCGACCCGCGACCTCCTGGCGCTCGTCAGGCTCTGCCACCAGAAGCTCAAGCCGAACGGCCACCTGGTCATCGAGACCGTCAACCCGACGTGCCTCGGGGTCTTCTCGGGGGCCTTCTACGTGGACCCGGGCCACACGCGACCGGTGCACCCCGAGTTCCTCCGGTTCGTCTTGAGCCGCCTCTTCGAGGTCGTCGACACCTGGTACCTCACCGAGTCGGAGGTGAAGCTCTCGCTCCTCGCCGCCCTCCCCGACAAGAACACGGAGATCCTCAACGAGAACTTCTCGAGGCTGAACGCGTTTCTCTACGGGGCCGGGGACTACGCCGTGATCGCCAGGAAGGTGGACTAGCGACGGCGTCGCATGAAGATCCTCGTCGACGGCCAGACCCTCGCCACTCCCGATCGCGTCCGGGGCGTGGGCCGGTACCTCGTGACGGCGCTCCAGCACATGGTGGAGGCGTTCCCCGGCCACGGGTACATCGTCGCCACCCTCGCCGGCGAATCCACGCCTGATCTGCCCGAGGCGATCGACCGCGGGGCGAAGTTCGCTTCGATCACCGTCGACCCCCCGTCCGTCGACGGCTATCTCCGCGAGCTCAACTATCGTCACGCGCTGGAGGGCCTCGTCGCCGACGAGGGCGTCGACCTCTACTGGAACCCGAACCCTCTCATGCCCAACGTCCTCTTCCCCGGAGCCCTCCACGGCTGCCTGAACGTCGTCACCATGCACGACATGATCCCGCTCGTCTTCCCGGAGGCGTATCTCCGGCCCCTCTCCGCGCCGCGCCTCAACGACTACATGAGCCGCCTCGTCCGGCTGCGGTCGTTCGACCATGTGATCAGCGTCTCGTACGCCACGCGGGACGACCTGCTCAAGTACCGGGTCGCCTCCGAGGAGGACATCACCGTCGTCCACGAGGGTGTCGAACGCGTCTTCTTCGACGAACCGCCTCCGGGCGGGGCACGCGGGGTGCGGGACCGCTACGGCCTCACCGGCCCCTTCGTCCTCGCCATCGCCGGCGCCGATTTTCGGAAGAACAACCCGGGCCTCGTGGAGGCGTTCGCGCTGGTGAGGAAACGGTACGGCCACGATCTCCACCTCGCCATCATCGGCGGCTACGACCGGCCGACCCGCGGCGCGATGGAGGCCCTGGCGAGAGCGCGCGGGGTCGAGGCGCGGATCAGATACCTCGACACGATCCCCGATCTCGACCTCCGGTCGCTCTACCGCCTGGCCCGCGTCTTCTTCTTCCCCTCCCTCTACGAGGGCTTCGGCCTGCCCCTTCTCGAGGCGATGGCGGCCGGCACGCCCGTCGCCGCCTCGAACAGGTCGTCCATTCCCGAGGTGTTGGGCGACGCTGGCGTCTACTTCGACCCGGGGAGCGCTGACGACATGGCGGCGAGGCTTCATCAGCTCCTCACCGATCCGGTGGCCTCCCGGGCGGCGTCGACCGCCGGGCGAGCGCGCGCCCGGGCCTTCACCTGGGAGCGGACAGCTTCGGAGATCGCCGGGCTCTTCGAGGCCCTGCTCGCGAGGCGCCGTCCCCGCGAGTCGTCCGCCCCGGTCCCGCGGCCGCCCTCGGCCACTGCCCGGGCGCGGGTGGCGGTCGTTACTCCCCGCGCGGTATCGGACGGCGTGGACGTCACTGACTCGCTGCTCGAGGCCCTCGGTCACGAGGTCGACATCGATCTCGTCGGCGATCTAGAGTCGCGGCACGGCCAGGACCCCTGGGACGTCATCGTCTACCACCTTCGCGACGACCCTCGCTACGAGCCGGTCTATGCGTTGCTGGGGCGCCATCCCGGCATCGCGGTCCTCCACGACGTGAGCCTCCACCGCTTGATCCGGGAGGCCACGCTCGGACAGGGGCGACCCGAAGCCTACCTGGCGGAGCTGGAGTACGGCTACGGGCCCGTCGGCCAGGCCCTCGCGACCGTGATTCGACAGGAGCCGGGCGTTCTCGATCTCCGCCGCTTTCCCTTGATTCCCTGCGGCGTCGCCGCCGCCACGGCGGTGATCGTCCCGAGGCATTCGGCGCGCCGGCATCTCGCGGTCGAGCGTGTGTACGTCATCCCGCCCGCGGTCGATCTCGAGCCCCAGGTGACCCCGACGGAGATCGCCGCCCTCCGCGGGACGCTCGGGCTGCCCGCGTCGGCCTTCGTCGTCGGCCACGTCGGCTGGTCGCGCCTCGACGCGCTGCTCCGGGCCTTCGCGATCTTCCGCCTCTTCGCCCCCGACGCGCTCCTCCTCCTCTCCCACGCGGACGACCGGGAGAGAGAGACCGCGATCGCGACCGTCATCGACCGTTACGAGCTCCGGCGCTCGATCGTCCTCGTGAAGCCCACCGTCCTGGCCGACATCGGCGTCCTGAAGGCAGCCGACGTCGTCGTCGACCTCCTCGATCCCGCCGCCGACACCCCGCGCGTCCACCTCCGGGCGATGGCCCATGGGAGCCCGCTCGTCGCATCGAATGTCGAGGAGCTCGAGGAGCTGCCCGACGGGTGCTGGGTCGGGGTCCCGGTGGGCGCGCGCGAGCAGGAAGAGCTGGTCGGCGCCCTCATCCAGCTCAGACGGAGCCCGGCGCTCCGTGCCACGATCGGGACGAACGCCCGGCGCTACATCGCCGAGCAGTGTTCGTCGCCGCGCGTCGCCGCGCAGTACCTCGCCGTCATCCAGGCGGAATGCGAGCGACGGCGCGCGGGAGGGGGGTAGGCGCGTGGAGGAGACCGAGCGCTGGAACCTGGCGGCCGAGCGGTACTTCGCAGCGATCAAGACCTCGCCCGCCCTGCTCAACAAGCCGTTTCACCATGTGTCGGAGACGCCGCTCCTCCTCTACAAGCTCGGCATCCTCCTGGCGAATCTCGACGTCGGCGTGGACCACACGGTGCTCGACTTCGGCGCCGGCGCCTGCTGGATCTCGGCGCTCCTCAACCGCCTCGGGTGCCGCACGATCGCCCTCGACGTCTCCCCCACGGCCATCGAGCTGGGCCGGCGCGCCTTCGAGCTGGACCGGAGGCAGAAGGCGCACCTCGGGCCCCGCTTCCTCACCTACGACGGCCACCGCTTTCCTCTCGAGGACGCCTCCGTCGACCGCATCGTCTGCTTTGACGCCTTCCACCACGTGCCGAACCCCCAGGAGATCCTCGACGAGATGTGGAGGGTCCTGCGCGAGGGCGGACGGGCGGGGTTCGCTGAGGTCGGCGCCGACCACTCGCACAGCCCTCAATCGATCTCCGAGATGGAAAAGCATGGCGTCCTGGAGGACGACTTCATCGTCGAGGACTTCTGGGCCAAGGCCGCCAAGGCCGGGTTCAGCCAGTGCCTGGTCCAGCCGTACGCCAATCCGGGGAGCATCGCGCTCGACGTAAAGTCCTACACGACCTTTCTCGGCGGCGGCGACCGCGCGTTCCCCCTCGACCTCCTGCGGCAGGACGTCAGGCACAACTCGTTCGTGACCCTCCTCAGGGGCCAACCCGTCTACGACAGCCGCAACCCGCGCACGCTCGCCGCCAAGCTTCTTCTCCTGGAGGTCGAGCCGCGCCAGGCTCGTCCCGGTGCCCCGCTCCTCTACACCTTCATCGTCACGAACACGGGGGACACGACCTGGCTCGCCACGCCCAGCCCCGAAGGCGGCTTCGTGAACCTCGGCGCCCACCTCCTCGACGCCGCCGGGGAGGCCATCGACTACGACTTCCACCGCACCCCCCTCGCCGGCGACCTCGCGCCCTTTCAGAGCGCGCGCCTCCAGGCCCGGCTCCACGCGCCCGCCGAGCCTGGCACCTATCTCCTGGAGTTCGACCTGGTGGACGAGAACGTCGCGTGGTTCGCCACCCGAGGCTCGGAGACGGCCAGGGTCACGCTCACCGTGGGCGCCGACTGAGGCGAGCATGCGCATCCTCGTCGACGGCCAGACGCTCGGGAGCCCCGACCGGCACCGGGGGCTGGGGAGGTACCTCATCAGCACGCTGGCGGCGATGCTGAGTCTCGAGACGCCGCACCGGTTCGCCGTCGCCACGCCCGGGGGAGTCTCCACGCAGGATCTCCCGCTGATCCTCCACGATGACGCGCTCTACTCGGCGCTCGATCTCGCGAGCGCCAAGCCACGCATCGCCGGGGAGGACCTCGGCCCCTCCCAGCGCCTGGAGCTCGCCCTCCGCCGGCGCCTCCAGGCGGACCCGGTCGACCTCTACTGGAACCCGAACCCGCTCGCGACCAACGTCGCTCTGCCCGCCCGAACGCCCGACTGCGCGTTCGTCGCCACCGTCTTCGACCTCATTCCGCTCAAGTTCAGGGAGGCCTACCTCGACCGCTGGCCGGCGGAGGTCGCCCGCGACTATCTCAGGCGGTTGACCACGACCCTTCCCGGGTACGACCACTTGCTCGCGATCTCCTGGTCGACGAAGGCCGACCTCATCGACTACCTGGGCCTGCCCGAGGCCAGGATCGACGTCGTCCCCCTCGGCGTCGACGCCTGCTGGTTTGACCCGCCGGCGGACGCCGATCTCGAGGCGGTGCGCCGGAGGCTCTCCGTGCCCCCGGACTTCCTCCTGTACGTCGGCGGCTTCGATTTCAGGAAGAATATGAAGCGGCTCGTCCACGCCTTCGGGCGGTTTCTCGCCAAGCACCGCCGCGACGTCGCCCTGGTCATCGTGTGCTCCTATGACGCGGCCGCCCACGACCGATTCACCTCGTTCCTCCGAAAGGAGCGACTCCACGAGCGGGTCGTGCTGGCGGGCGAGGTCAGTGACGGGGACCTCCGCGCCCTCTACCGGCTCGCCCGGGCGCTCGTCTTCCCTTCTCTCTACGAGGGGTTCGGCCTGCCCGTGCTGGAAGCGATGGCCTGTGGGACGCCGGTAGTGGCGGGGGCGTTCTCCGCCATTCCCGAGGTCCTCGGCGATGCCGGCCTCTACTTCGACCCCTACGACGTCGAGGACATCGCCGACGCCATCGAGGGCGTGTTCCGGGAGCAGGATCGCCTCCGCACCGCCGCCGGCGACGCCATCCGGCGCGCGCGGGCGCTCACCTGGGGGGCGACCGCCCGGGCGACGCTCGCCGCCTTCGAGCGGGTGGTCCATGCGGGCTGAGCGCGCGCGCGCGCTCGGGCTCTGGGCCACGCCGGTCGCGGTCTTCGTCGCCTCCCGCGTCGTCGTCTGGCTCGGCATCCTCTTCTCCGGACTCTTGCCGCACAACCCCGGGCTCCCCGCCGATCCGCCGGGCGCTCTCTCGCAGCTCATGCACTGGGACGCCGCCTGGTACCGGAGCATCGCGGCCGGGGGCTACGTCTGGGCGCGGGATGATCCGAACGCCAATGTGATCTTCTTTCCCCTCTACCCGCTGGTGAGCCGGGTCCTCCAGACGCTGACCGGCCTCTCCCTCACCGCCAGCATGATCCTCGTCTCCAACAGCGCCTTCCTGGCAGCGCTCGTCTGGCTCCACCGCTACCTCGTGCGCGTCTTCGATCGGGAGACCGCCCTCTGGTCCATTCTCTTCCTCGCGTTCTTCCCGACCTCCCTCTTCTTCTCCACCGGCTACCCCGAGGCGCTCTGCCTCCTGCTCTCCGTCGGGACCTTCGCATGCCTGGAACAGGACCGCCCCCTGGCCGCCAGCGCGATGGCGGGGCTCGCCACCGCGACCCGCTCACCGATGGTCATCCTGGTGCTGCCCATCCTCTGGCATCTGGTGGTGAAACTCCGCGCCGCTCCCCGGTACCTCGCGTACGCCGCCGTCTGCCTCCTTACCTCCGTCGGCGGCCTCCTCGCCTACATGCTCTACCTCTGGCTCAGGTTCGGAGACCCGTTCGTGTTCGTCACGGGCTACGAGGCGTGGAAGGCGTTCAACCCGGTCGTCGCCGGTCCGCTCGACCTCCTCACCCTGGCCGCCGTCGCCCGCGACCTCCGCGCGAACCTGTACACGTTCACCGCCCGGACCTTCGACGCGATCTTCCTCACGCTCTCTCTGGCCGCCGCGACATGGGGGCTCTATCGCCACCGGCGGCCGCTCTTCGCCTACGCGTGGGTCCTCGTCCTCTTCTCTTACTTCTCCCACGCGCACTTCTCCCTCGTCTCCATGACCCGTTATCTGGTGCTCGCCTTCCCCGTCTTCATCGTCGCCGCCGAGGTCCTGGGGGCCGCGGCGGCCCGCGCGCCCGTCCTCGCGCTCCTGTCCGCGCTCCTCTTCATGCACTCCGCGCTGTTCGCGAAGTGGTACTGGGCCGGCTGAGACCGCCTGCATGGAGACCATCCTCTACGACCAGTTCTATCGGATCGAGGAGGAGCACTGGTGGTTCGTCGCCCGCCGCGAGATCATCCTCGACCAGCTCCGGCGCTACGCGCCGTTCCCCACGGCGAACGACATCTTGGATGTCGGGTGCGGAACCGGCATAATGCTCCAGTGCCTCCAGGGTTTCGGTCGGGTCCAGGGGTTCGACTTCTCCCCGGAGGCGCTCGCGTACTGCCGCCGCCGTGTGGGTGGGAGCGTCCCGCTCACGCTGGGGACCCTCGGTGAGAAGCCACCCTTCCCCCCCCGCACCTTCGACGTCATCACGCTGCTCGACGTCATCGAGCACATCGAGGATGACCAGGCCGCGGTGCGCGGGGCACGCGACCTGCTCCGCCCGGGCGGCGTCGTGATCTGCACGGTGCCGGCGCATCCCTTTCTCTGGAGCGGGCACGACGTCCTGAACCAGCACAAGCGCCGCTACACGGCACGCGAGCTACGGCGCACGATCGCGGGCGCTGGCCTCCGGATCGAGAAGTTCTCCTACTTCAACACCCTCCTGGCGCCCGCGGTCTTCGCCGCCCGGCTGGCCACCCCCCGCAGGCGGCGGCTCGAGCCCAGGTCGGACTTCAAGGTCTACCCACGCTGGCTGAACATTCTCCTCACGCGGATCTTCCTCCTGGAGAAGCCGCTCCTTCGCCTGGCGAACGCGCCCTTCGGGGTCTCGCTCCTCTGCGTCGCCCGGAGAGTCGACGCGTGAGGCGCGTCTCCGTCGTCGCTCCCGTCTTCAACGAGGAGGCGGTCCTCCCCGAGTTCGCCCGGCGGGTGACGGCGGTGATGGAGGCGGCGGGCGCGCCCTACGAGCTGATCCTGGTCAACGACGGGAGCCGGGACGGCTCGCTCGCCCGACTGCGGGACATCCAGCGGCGGGACCCGCGCGTGCGGATCCTCAACCTGTCGCGCAACTTCGGCCACCAGGTGGCCATCTGCGCCGGGCTCGACTACGCGTCGGGCGACGTCGTGGCCATCATGGACTCCGACCTCCAGGATCCGCCCGAGGTCCTGCCCGACTTCTTGAAGAAGCAGGAGGAGGGCTACGACGTCGTCTACGCCATCCGGCGGAACCGGAAGGAGGGCGCGCTCAAGAAGCTCGCCTACCTGGTCTTCTACCGCATCCTCAACCGGATCGCGAGCGTCGACATCCCGTCGGACAGCGGCGATTTCTGCGTGATCAGCCGGCGGGCCGTCGACACGCTCCGGGGTATGCCGGAGCGGAACCGGTTCCTCCGCGGCCTCCGCGGTTGGATCGGCCTCCCCCAGGCCGGGCTCGAGTACGAGCGGGACCGGCGCTACGCGGGCGAGGTCAAGTACACGTTCACCAAGCTCATGAAGCTCGCCCTCGACGGCTTCGTCTCCTTCTCCTACCTGCCGCTGCGGCTCGCCTCCGTGCTCGGGCTGATCGTGTCGGCGCTGAGCTTCGTCGGGATCGCCCTCATCTTCTACGTTCATTTCTTCACTGACAAGGCCGCCGACGTTCCCGGCTGGGCCTCCGTCCTCGTGACCGTGCTCTTCCTGGGAGGAGTTCAGCTCGTGACCATCGGCATCATCGGCGAATATCTCGGCCGAGTCTACGACGAGGTCAAGCAGCGACCCCTGTACGTCGTCCAGGACGCGATCGGCTTCGACTCGAAGCCGTGAGCTGGCGCCCCCCCTACGGCGAGGGGCGGATCGCGATCACCGGGTCACCCAGGACCACGCTGAGCCTTCGCGGGTCGGCGTTTCTCAGGACGGCGTCGGCCCGACGCGGCCCCGGCGATGGGACGAAGACGAGGTCCCGGCGGCCGGGCGGCAGCGCGAGGCCCGGGAGGCTCAGCGTGGTGAACGCGGGCGAGGCGTTGAGGATCGGGGTGAGGGCGAGCCGGGCGACGGGGCGGCCGTTCGCGTAGACCGCGAGCCGCCGCGGCTCGGCGAAGGCCGCCGTGGTGAAGGTGAGGTCCGCGACGAGCGGCCGTCCCGTGTGGTTGCAGAGCATGAGCTGGCCGGCGTCCTTCATCCAGCGCCAGGTCCACTCAGGTGAACGCTCCGGGCCGTGGAACCCCATGACGAACTTCCACGTGACCGGGGTGCGCGAGTCCGGTGGCCTGGAGCACGTGAGGGTGACGGGCCTCCAGAGCAGGGTCAAGACCAGCACGGCGAGGACGGCCCACGGGTAGAGGGCCACGACGCGGCGGCGTGGCGGCGCCGGGGCTCCGGTCGCGAAGGGCACCGAGGCCAGTCCCACGACGCCCCAGAACAGAACGACCTGCCGCGACAAGAGCAGCGGGTGGCCGGTGAGCAGGGTCGCGAGGTAGCCGAGGGCGCCGACCGCAAGCAGGCGCCGGGGGGCCGCGTGTGGACCGCGATCGGTGAGGGCCGGCCGGAGGCAGGCCCAGAGGACCCACGCGAAACCCGCGAGGCCGAGCAGCCCCGTTTCGGCGGCGAGTTGCAAGAAGTAATTGTGCGCGTTCTCGTTCTCGGGTCGCCAGCCGCTCTCGTCCCCGTAGTAGTTGCCAATATCCCGGAACAGCATCCCCGGTCCGATGCCGAACGCCGGGTTCTCCACGACCGCCCGCGCGCTGGCTGACCAGATCGGCAGGCGGTATTCGACGAAGTACCCGACGAGATCGGGGCTCGTGGTGAACTCGCTGAGGATACTCGGAACCCCCCGAGGGTAACGCACCTCCACCGCGTGCCACAGGACGAGCACGGCCAGCGCCGCGACGATGGCCGCGAGGGCGACGCGCAACCACCTTCCCCGCAGCGACGCGAGGGCGACGCCGGTCACCGCCGTCACCGCCGCCGCCAGGGCGATCTTCGATCCCGTGAGCAGCAACATCCACGCGGTCGCCCCGAGGACGACCACCGCGAAGATCGTGGGCCTTCGTCTTCGCCCGGACGCGATCACCGCGAGCGCGACGAACAGCGTGAGCACCAGGTACGAGCCGTAGGAGTTCACGCCCTCGAGCACCGACCGTGTGCGCGGCGGGGGCAGTCCCTCCCCACGAAGCCACATCCAGGTCCCGAACATGGCCGTCACGAGCGCGCCGCCGAGCCATGCGAGGGAGACGGCCCGTGCCTCCCCGGGCCCCCCCACGGAGGTCCGCACGAGCCAGAGCCAGAGAGGCGCGGCAAGGAGCACGAGGCCGGCCCGCAGCGCATGCGTCGGCTCGCTCACCAGCTGGTACGGCAGCGCGCGCCACATCAAGACCATCAGATAGCCGGCGTCGCCCCGCCACACCGCCGTGTAGCCGGAGACCACAGCGACAAGCGCGCCAACCATCGCCACCACGTAGAATCTCGCGGCCGGGAGCGGCTCGACGCTCCCGCCGCCCCGCCAGGCGATCCGCGTCACCATTCCCCCGGCGACGCCGACGAACACCGGCTCGATCCAGCCGATCCCCACCTGCTCGTGCGCTGACGCCGTCCCGTACTGGACCAGCGCCGCGAGCCCATCGGCCGCGGGTGCGAGCCCGAGCGTGGCCGCCACGCCCAGCGCCGGTGAGATCAAGCCGACCGCGAACGCCGCGACGATGGCGGCCACGACGTAGACGGCGGGCGCCGCGTCGACATACGAGGCCGCGATCAGGGCCAGGAGAGCGAGAAGCAGGAGCGGCGCGGCCCGACGAGCCACGCCACCGAGTCCCGAGATGGACGTCGTCAAGACGGGCCGGGCTTACCTCGATAGAATCCGATGATCTTGCGGAGCGAGGTGTCCAGATCGACTTCCGCGGAGAAGTCGATCGTCTCGCGGAGCTTGGTGACGTCGGGCACGCGGCGCCGCAGATCCTCGAAGCCCGCCTCGTAGGCGCGGTCGTACGGCACGTGCACGATCTCCGACCGGCTCCCGGCGAGGTCGCGCACGCGCGCGGCCAGCTCGTTGATGGTGATCTCCCGCCCGCTCCCGACGTTGAAGACCTCGCCGACCGCGCGGGAATCGAGCGAGAGGCCGATCGTCGCCCGTACGGCGTCCGCGACGTCCGTGAAGCTGCGGGACTGGTGGCCGTCGCCGAACACGGTGATGGGCTCGCCCGCCAGCGCCTGCTGGACGAAGCGGGGCACGACCATCCCGTACCGCCCGATCTGGCGGGGGCCGATCGTGTTGAAGTACCGGACGATCACGACCGGCACGCCCTTGTTCCGGTGGTAGGCCAGACCCAGGAACTCGTCGATCGCCTTCGAGCACGCATAGCTCCACCGGCTCTTGGTCGTCGGCCCGAGGACGCCGTCGTCGTCCTCGCGGAGGGGCACCCGGTCGTTCTTGCCGTAGACCTCGGAGGTGGACGCGATGACGACCTTCTTGCCTTCCTTCGCGGCGGACCGGAGGACGCGGTCCGTGCCGAGAATGTTCGTCTCGATCGTCTCCACCGGCCGCTCGAGGATCAGCCGGACGCCCACGGCCGCCGCGAGGTGGTACACGACGTCCGCCTCGTCGACCAGCTCCTGCAGCCGCTCGTCCTCGAGGATCGACGCCCAGTGCGCGCGGAGCCGCGCCGAGCCGGCGACGGCCGCGAGGTTCTCCCCGCGCCCCGTCGAGAGGTCGTCGACGACTGCCACCGCGTGGCCCGCCTCGAGGAGCGCCTCCGTGAGGTGCGAGCCGATGAAGCCGGCCCCACCGGTGACCAGCGTGTTCATCCCGGCCATGATCGGCCAAGCCTCGACGCTGAGTCAAGCTACTCCAGCCGGAACGCGGCCCGCCGCACCGGCACGCCGAGCTCCCGGCAGATGCGCGTCGCCTGCTCCAGGTCGTCCCCCTGGATCTTCGCGGACGAGATGACGACCTCGGTCACCCCGCGCTCCCGCACGAGCGGCTCGATCTGCTCGCTCCCCCCGAAGACGGGAAGCCCGTGGATCCGACTCTGGTGCTTGACGCGATCGTCATCGATGAACCCGATCGGGATGCGCTCGAGGCTGGGGTTGTTCAGCATCTCGCGGACGATCAGCTCGCCGCCGTCGCCGGCCCCATAGACGAGGACGCGCCGGAACGACGGCGGGGCGGGACGGAACATCTCCGCGAACAGCCGGAACGACGCGCGGCTGCCGACGACCAGGAGGATCAGCAGCACCCAGTCGAGGATGAACACGGAGCGGGAGAAGCCCTCGAAGCGGCTCGTATAGACCAAGGCGACCATCACCGCCATGGTGCTAAGGGTGACCGCCTTCACGATGCGAACGACGTCCGTGATGCTCGTGTACTGCCAGATGCCCCGGTAGAGGCCGAAGGCGGCCAGCACGAAGAGTTGGATCAGGAGCACGAGGGGAAGCGAGGCGTAGAGTTGCTCCCGGTATTGCGCGAAGTCGTACTCGAACCGGATGAGGTAGGCGGCGTAGTAGGCGATGACGATGAGGCAGACATCGAGCGTGAGCGTCATCACCTGACGCTTGTACTGGAAATCGGCGAGCAAGCGCAGGACGGATCCTGCGCTTCGCTCCTCGAGCGAGCGGACGACACGGATACGACTGAGGTACCCGCCCAGCAGCACCAGGCCGATCACCAGCAGCGCCAGCAGGACCACCGTTTCGGAAAGTCCCACACGGTAGGAGAGGGCGGCGAGGCCGCCGGAGGCCGCCGCCAGCGCCGCCAGCAGCATCACCGCCTGCCACTCCTTGAGGCCGATCGCGACCAGGCGGTGTGAGGTGTGGTCCCGGCCACCCAGCACCGGACTGCGCCCGGACAGGAGCCGCGTCAGCGTGACGAACGCCGTATCGAAGATCGGGATGAGCAGGATGAAGACGGGGATCACGAGGACGGCGACCACGCCGCGCGAGTAGGGGCCGGAAGGCGCGGCGAGCGAGAGACCCGCCAGGAAGAAGCCGAGGAAGAGGCTCCCCGTGTCGCCCATGAAGATCTTCGCCGGCGGGAAGTTGCGCACGAGGAAGCCCGCCAGCGCACCCAGGAAGATGGCGAGCACGGCGACACCCTCCCCATCGCCGGCCCAGTGGAAGAAGAGCAGCCGGAAGCTCGCCGCCACGAGGGCGATGACGGTCGCCAGCCCGTCCATGTTGTCGAGCAGGTTGAACGCGTTCGTGATTCCCACGATCCAGAAGAGCGTGATGAAGACATCGACGAGCTCGTACCCGCTCAGCCGGAGCGCGAAGTCGAACTGGAGGAGCGTGGCCGCGAGCAGAACCTGCGCCAGCAGCTTCACCTGCGGGCTCAGCCCACGCACGTCATCGATGAGGCCCACGCCCGCCATGGCGAGGGAGGCGACGACGAGGACGAGGAGGCGCGGGGTGCGGTGGCCGGTCGCCAGCAGCGGGCCGAGGGTGGCGACGACGATGGCGACGCCCCCGAGGAGCGGAACCGACGTGCGGTGCCAGCGATCGTCGCGGGGGCGCGCCACCACGTCGACCCTGGGCGCCACCCATTCGGCGGCGAGCGTCCCCACGAGGCTCAGCCCGAAGGCAAGCGCGAAGGAGAGGCCCAGCTCCACGCTCACGACCTCACCTCGGCGAGGAGATCCGTGTAGAGGCGGTCCATGTCCCCCACGAGCCGTTCGACGCTGAAGGCAGGATAGACACGCTTCCGTCCCGCCAGCCCCATGTCGCGCCGACGCTCCGGGTCCGCCAGCAGCGTCAGCATCGTCCCCGCCAGGGCCGCCGGGTCTCCTGGCGGGACCAGGCGCCCGGTGACCCCGTCCTCCACGAGGTCCGGCACACCCCCCACCCGTGTCGCCACCACGGCCCGGGCGGCCGCCATTGCCTCGATGAGCGAAACCGGCGAGCCCTCGTTACGCGAGCTGAGGGCGACGAGGTCGAGGTCCGCATAGATCCGGTCGAGGTCCCGCCGCCAACCGAGGAAGCGCGCGCGCTCCCCGAGGCCCAGACGGTCGGCGAGGCTCTCCAGCTCCGACCGCCGCTCGCCGTCGCCGACCACGACGAACCGGGCCTGGGGGAGCCGACGGGCCACGGTGGCGGCGGCCTCGAGAAACACCTCGTGGGCCTTCACGGGAACCAGCCGCGCGACGATTCCCACCAACGGCACGGTCGCCCCGATCCCGAGCTCGCCCCGAAGCTGACCCCGAAGCGGCTCGCAGCAGAGGAACGGCTCGAGCGCGAGGCCGAGCGGCATCACGGCGAGCCGCTCGGCCGAGCCGATCCCCAGGGTCAGCAGCTCCCGCCGAACCGCCTCGCTGACGGCCAGCACGCGGCGCGTCCGCCGGGCCAGCCAGCGCTCAATGCCGAGGAAGAGTCGGGTCTTCGCCGGGGAGAAGTAGCCGTGGAAGACGTGGCCGTGAAAGGTGTGGAGGACCACGGGAACGCCGGCGAGCCAGGCAGCGAGCCTCCCGACGAGGCCGGCCTTCGCCGTGTGGGTGTGGACGATCGAGGGGCGTTCCCTGCGGACGATCGCATAGATCTTCCAGAAGGCCACCACGTCGTCCCACCAGCGAATCTCCCGGCCGAGCTCGGGGATCCAGACGGGAGTGACGTCGTGCTCCCGGGCGAGATCGCCCATGTCGCCTTCGTCACGCCCCTCGCTCCCCTTCACGAGGAGCGTCTCGTAGCGCTCCCGATCGAGCCTGGAGGTGAGCAGGATGGCGTGGATGGCCGGACCGCCGATGTTCAAGCGGGCGATGATTCGGATGACCTTGATCCTCCCGGGCGGCCGCCGGGCGCCGGCGTGGGCGGCGAGGCGAGAACTCATTTCACGACCCGCCTCCTCGGGTCGCCTCGGGCACGCGGGCCAGGAGCCGCCAGCCATACAGACCGGTCGGCGAGATCTGCGCGTCCGCCAACCCGGCCCGTCCCGCCCAGGCGGCGAGATCCTCCCCATCGTAGTAGTGGCGGATCGGCGCCACCAGCCGGTCGAACCAGTCCGCGTAGACCACCGAGAAGCCGTGCTGCGCATACACTCTGATGCGTGGCAGCGCGTACCGGTCGACGGCCGGCCCGACGAGCCGGCGGAGGAGGCGGTACGGAAGGATGAAGCCGCACCAGTCGGCGATGGCGCCCATCAGAGAGAGCACCCGGGTCACTGCCAGCGGCAAGCGCGAGGTGACCGCTCGCACCGCCTCGAGCACCGCGTTGGTCACACGGCGCGACTTGCTGTAGACCCAGATGAAGATGACACCCCCGGGGCGGACCAGGGGAAGCAGCGCGCGAAATCCCGCTTCCGGATCGGCGAGGTGATGCAGGACCCCGATGCTGTAGACGAAGTCGAACGATCTCGACCGGAACGGCGGGGCACCGATGTCCCCCTGAACGAGCCGAACATTGGGCAGTCCGGCCGTGATCTCCGCCGCCCGGACGATCGCCTTGCTGAAGTCGAGCCCGACCATCCGCGCGCCGAACTCGGCCGCATGGTACACGTGGCGTCCGAATCCGCATCCAGCGTCGAGACCCAGCTTCCCCGGGAAGAAGTCCTCCGAAAGCGGATGAATGTAATTCAGGAAGTCACGCCGGAACTCCTCGGCCATCTGACCGAAGACCGTCCACTGGTAGCCGAAGCTTCGCTGCGTGCGCCGGGCGATCGTCTCGGCCTGCCCCGAGGTCATCGCGATGCCCTCACCTCACGTCGATGCCGATGTGGGTTCTAGCCGCCACCCGACGCCCCCCGATCCCGGTGCCACATCTCGAACACCAGAAGCGCGTAGAGGAGCGCCGACCGGTCCGCCCCCTGCTGATGCGCGCGCCACAGCTCCGCGACGGCCGGGCGCCGGAACCAGCCGCTCCCTCCCGCCAGGAGGACCTCCTCTCCCAGACCGCGCAGCGGGCCGCGCAACCACTCCGACACCGGGACGGCGAACCCGTGCTTCCGGCGGTGCACGATCCCGGCGGGCAGGTACCGCTCCGCCACCTTCTTCAGGAGGTACTTGGTCGTCAGGCCGCGCACCTTGAGCGCGACCGGGAGACGGGCGGCCAGCTCGATCAGGGTCTCGTCGAGGAGCGGAACGCGACCCTCGAGACCGAAGGCCATCGTCATCCGATCCTCTTTCGCGAGGAGATCGTCGGGGAGGTACGTGTGGAAATCGGCGAACAGCCGACGGCTGACCGGGTCGGGCGAGGAGGAGCGCGCCAGGAACCGACCGAGCACGCCGACGTCGTCGAGCGACACCGGGTGCTGCAGGAGATCGGTCAGCGAGCTCGGATCGCCCAGCGCCATGAGCCGGCAGTAGCTCTCGTCGGGCGAGAGGTGCCCCACCGCCGCCAAGCGCCGAAGGAGGAGGACCGACTCCCCCCAGCGACTCTGGCGCGACCCGGGAAGACGCTCGGCGAGGGCGCTGCCCCAGCGGCTGGCCCAGGCAGGCAGAGAGCCGACCATCCGGGCCAGCGGATGGGAGGCGTACCGGCGATAGCCGCCGAAGAGATCGTCCCCCCCGGTTCCGGAGAGGGCCACGGTGACATGGCTCCGCGTGAGGCGGGACAGGTAGTAGAGGGCGATGGCCGATGAGTCGGCGAAGGGCTCGTCGAAATGCCAGAGGATGCGCGACAGATCCTCCGCCGCCCGCGGCTCCACCTCGAACTCGTGGTGGTCGGTGCCGAACCGTTGGGCGACCGCGCGCGCGTAGCGTCGCTCGTCGTAGTACCCCATCCCCCGGAAGCCGATGGAAAACGTTCGGATCCGGCCGCCCGCGCTCCCGCTCATCAGGGCCACGATGAGGCTCGAGTCGAGCCCTCCGCTCAGGAGGGCGCCGAGGGGCACATCGCTCACCAGCTGGCCCGCGACGGCGCGGCCCAGCGCCTCGTCCAGCGCGTCCGCCCACTCGGTCTCCGAGCGCGCGCGGGCGTCGGGCTCGATGCGCAGGGTCCAGTAGGGCTCCAGCGTGATGCCGCCGTTGTCGAGCAGGAGGCGGTGCGCGGGCGGGAGCTTCCGGATGCTCGCGAACACCGTTCGCGGCGCCGGCACATACCCGTAGGTCACGTACTGGGCGACCGCGATGGGATCGAGCTCCCGGGACACCCAGGGCAGGGCGAGCAGCGCCTTCACCTCCGAGGCGAAGGCGAACCGCCCTCCGTCCTGGCAGTAGAAGAGCGGCTTGATGCCCGGGCGATCCCTGACGAGGAGCAGCCGCCCGCGCGCCGCGTCGCAGATGGCGAAGGCGAACATCCCCTCGAGATCTGCGGTGCAGTCGACGCCCTTCTCCTCGTAGAGCCGGAGGATGACCTCGGTATCGGTGGCGGTCCGGAAGCGGGCCCGCCCCTCCAGCCGTCGCCGGATCTCCCGGTAGTTGTAGATCTCGCCGTTGTGGACGATCCGGAGGGTCCCGTCCTCGCTGGCCATCGGCTGGGTGCCGGCGGCGGAGAGGTCCAGGATGGACAGACGCCGGTGCCCGAGCGCGAATCCCGAGGGCCCGTCCATCCAGACGCCCTCCGCGTCCGGGCCCCGGTGGCGCAGGAGCCCGAGGCTCCGCGCCAACCACTCCCGGGTCTCGCCCGGGGACGCCGCTCTGTCCCACCAGCCGACCAGGCCGCACATGGCTCGTTACGCGCGTCGGGTGGCGCCGGGGCGCCGGGTCATCGAGGAGCGTCCCGCAGGGGGCGCGCGGGGACGCCGGCCACCACGACGCCGTCGGAAACATCGTCGACGACGACGGCGCCCGCGCCCACCACCGCGCCCTTGCCGATGCGGATGCGCTGGCGGATGGCGGCGGCGAGCCCGATGTGAGCCCCCTCCTCGATCTCGACAGCGCCGGCCAGCCGCGCGCCGGTTGCCACGTGGACATGGTCACCAATCCGACAATCGTGCTCGACGATGGCGCCGGTGTTGATGAGCACGTTCTCCCCGAGTCGCGCCGCCGCGTTGATGATGGCGCCCGCCATGATGGTGGGCCCAAGGCCGATCTCCACCGACGGCGCGAGGACGGCCAGCGGATGGATCGCGCGCACCACCTCGAAGCCGTGCAGCCGGACCCGCTCGTAGGCCCGGCGCCGGGGTCCGGTGTCCCCGGAGGAGCCGACGCCGATGAAGGCGTGGCGGACACCGCGCCGGCGCAGCTCGGGCAGGAGGGAGTCGTCACCGACGACCGGAATCCCGAGGACCGTTGTCCCCCAGAGCTCCGGCTTGGGATCCACGAGGGCGACCACCTCGTAGCCGTCGAGCGCGCGAAGGATCTCCGTGACGACCCTGGCGTGCCCGCCCGCTCCGACGCCGACCACCTGCGTCGTGCCCCCCGTCCTACCCACCGCCGCGCTCCCCCTCCCCCTCCCGATCCCGCGCGTGGAACTTCTTCACGAGGAGCTTCGCGTCGATGGCCACATTCCGCAGCGTGCTGACGATCCGCTCCGCAGCCTGACCATCACCGTAGGGGTTCCGGATTCCCCGCAGCCGTGCGCGAAATTCCGGCGCGATCGCCCGGCGGATCCCGGCGAGGATGTCCGCGCACCGGCCCTCGACGTTGATGACGTTCTCGCCGAACACCCGGCCTCGCTGGCGGCTTCCGATGTTGACCACGGGCAGCTCGAACGACGCCGCCTCCACCAGGCCCGACGATGAATTGCCGACCATGGCCGCCGCGTAGGTCATGAGACTCCAGTAGCCTTCGGTGCCCAGGCTTGCGACGACCTGGGCGCGCGCGTCCTCTCGCGCGAACGCCTTGATCGCCTCGATGATCACGCGGCTGGCGGTATCGGCGTTCGGATACGTGAAGATGATCGGCCGGGGCGCCTCCCGCAGCGCCGCCAGCAGCTCCCGCACCTGCGCCTCGGTCTCCTCGTACTCGAGCGTCACCGAGTGGTAGGTGACGAGCAGCGGCCGGCCCTCGACGTCCACCCCGTACCGGGCGCTGAACGTCTCCCGGGAGAGGGGCTCGAACCCGCGGAGACCGTCGAGGGACGGCGCCCCGCTCACCACCACCCGCCACGGCTCCTCCCCCATCTGCATCACGCGCCGGGCATAGTGCTCGGTCGAGACGAAGTGCAGGTGACTCATCTTCGTCACGGCGTGCCGGATCGACTCGTCGATCGCCCCCTCGGTGGACTCCCCGCCGTGGATGTGGGCAACGGGAATCTTGAAGGGCAGCGCCGCACCGACCGCGGCGAGCATCTCGAACCGATCGCCGAGGACGAGCAGGATGTCCGGGCGGAAGCGGCCGAACACCTGCGCGAACCCGATCGCGCCGAGTCCCAGGGACTTCGCGATCCCCTCGGGGCTGTCCGACGAGAGGAGCATCTCCACCCGATCGCCGATCCCGAAACCATCGGCCTCGATCTCACGCACGGTCAGTCCGAACTCCGGGGAGAGATGCGCACCGGTGACGATCACGACCGCGCGAAGTTCCCGCTCCTCGCGGATCCTGCGCAGGATCGGTCGGTAGATGCCGTAGTCGGCTCTCGCGCCGGTGACGACCCCGATGGTCCTCACCCTAGATCGCCCCACGTCAACAGCTCGCCGGACTTCAGGGCCCGCCTGACGTGGTGGCCGATGACCGCTCCGAGGAAGGCGGGCGCGATGCCGGTCCCCGGCCGCACCGCCCGCACCATGTCCCGCGTCAGCACGGTACCCGGGGGAAGATCGACGGCCGCCGCCAGGCTCCGGCGCACGATCACGCGGTTGTCCATCTCCGACGGCGCCGGCGCCTTGACCCCGTCACCCAGCGCTCGCTCGACGGTCCTGATCCCGCGGATCAACGCCTGGAGCTCGCGCGGCTCCGCCGACGCGCGATGATCCGGCCCCGGGAGGCTTCGATCGAGGGTGAAGTGCTTCTCCACCACGACCGCGCCCAGCGCGACGGCGGCGAGCGCCACCTCCACACCGGGCGTATGATCCGAATAGCCCACGGGGACCCGGAAGGCGTCCGCCAGCGCCCGCATCGCCCGCAGATTGGCCTCGCCCGGGTCGGCCGGGTAGCTGGAGACACAGTGCAGCAGCACCAGCCGGTGGTTGCCCGCCCCGCGGATCGCCCCCACCGCGTCACCCACCTCGGCCAGGGAGGACATGCCGGTGGACAGAATCACGGGCTTGCCCTTGCCGGCGACGTACTCGAGAAACGGCAGGTTGGTGACCTCGCCCGAACCGATCTTGAAGGCGGGCACTCCCAGGCCATCGAGCAGGTCGGCGCTCTCCGGGTCGAACGGCGTGGACAGGAAGAGCAGGCCCCGCCCCTCGGCGTGCGCCTTCAGGCGTCGATGCGCCTCGACCGAGAGCTCCAGGCGCCGCAGCATGTCGAGCTGGGTCTCGCCGGGGGACGTCGACTGGAGCTGGTAGCCAGCCTTGGGGGCGGCGGGGCTCGCCAGGCGATCGGCCTTGAACGTCTGAAACTTCACCGCGTCCGCGCCGGCCTCGACGGCGACGTCGACCAGTCGCGTCGCCAGCTCGACGTCACCATTGTGGTTCACCCCCGCTTCGGCGATGACGAACACCGGCTCACCGTGACCGACGCGGCGGCCGCCGAGGACGATCGCCTGGTCGCGATCCGTCAGGGCGTGGTCGCCGAGCATCGGAGGCCGCCGGCCAGCCGGGCATAGAGCTTCTCGGTCAGGGCCACCGATCGCTCGATGGAGAACTCCTCGACCACCCGCCGTCGGCCGAGGCATCCGACGCGACCCGCCAGCGCCGGGTCCTCCAGCACCCGCCCCATCGCCTCCGCCAGGGCCGTTGGCTGGCGCGGCGCCACCAGCATTCCCGTCTCACCGTCGACGACGATCTCGGGGACGCCGCCGACCGCCGTTGCGACCACCGGGAGGCCCATGGCCATGGCCTCGAGCACGGCTCCAGGCATCCCCTCTTCCTCGGAGGGCAGCACGAAGAGGTCGGCGGCGGCCAGCGCCCGCCGCACGTCCGCGAGCGCGCCGGAGAAGATCACCCGCGGACCGATCCCGAGCGCCGACGCCTGCGCCTCCAGCCGGGGACGAAACCGCCCGTCCCCGACGAGTGCGAGGCGGATGTTCGGTCGCTCCCGACCTAGAATCGCCACCGCCTCGAGCAGGTACTGCTGCCCCTTGTAACGGTCGAGCCGCCCGACGCAGACGACGAGGCGGTCGCCGGGCCCCACGCCCCACTCGGCGCGAACCGCCTCGTCGCGCGGACCGGGCTCGAACCTCTTCACGTCCACCCCGGGCGGAATCACCTCGATCCGGTGGGGACGCACCCCCTCGCGCCCGCTCAACACGGTCGCCACCGCCCCCGCATTGACCGTCCAGCACCCCGCCAGGCGCCAGGTCATTCGATCGCACCAGATCCGCCACCGACCCTTGACCGACTCCACGCTCCGCTCGCTCGCGATGATCACCGGCACGCCCGCGGCGACCCCGGCCACCCGCCCGAGGAGGTTCGCGTGGAAGTTGAAGGTGTGCAGCAAGCCCGCCCGGCTCGTCTTCAAGAATCGCCAGAGTCGCCACGCCACCGTCGCCACGCTCACGCGCTCGATCCCGAAGCCGACGACCGGGATCCCGGCCGCCTCGAGCTCGAAGGCAACATCCGCCTTCGAGAACAGCGACGCGACCCGAACGTCATGGCCCCGGGCGAGGAGTCCCAGCGCGAGGCCCTGAAGGCTCCGCGGGGTTCCTCCGTACGCGAGCTCGGTGATGAGCAGGACGATCGGCCGCTCGTTTATCACCGTGACAGCTCGTGTGCCGCCGCCGGCGCACTCGACGCGGCGGGTTGCCCGCCGCCCGGGCGCAGCGCCTGCAGGAACGCCGGGGCGTAGTGCTCGAGCGAGTAGCGGGCGACGGCGTCCTCCCGAGCCGACGCCCCCATCCGCCGGCGCGCCGGAGCGTCGGTGACCAGCCGATCGAGGGCGGCCACCCACTCGTCCGCGCCCGAAGCGAGGACCCCCGTCTCCCCGTCCCGGAGCATCCGGCGGTTGATCCCGACCGGCGAGGCCACCGTGGGGATCCCCATGGCCATGTACTGGAGGATCTTGTAGCCGCCCTTCCCGCGGGCCCAGGCGTCGTCGGTCAGCGGCATGAGGCCGATGTCGAAGGTCCCGAGAGCGTCCACTTCTCCGTCCAGCGTCCAGGGAACATGGCGTACCCGCACGTGGGGGCTCTCCCAGGCGCCGGCGCCGATCAGGTGCAAGACGATCGGGCGACGACGCCGCGCCAGCTCGGCGAGCGCCGGCTCGAGCAGGCGGAGATAGCCCGTCGTCGACGGGCTGCCGATCCAGCCCAGCACCACCGGGCCGTCTCCGACAGCGCGCGCCCGCGGGTGATAGCGCGCCGCATCGATGGGGCCGGTGATCGTGAGGGTATCGCGACAGTAGTGCTCGGTGAATTCACGGTTTGGCTCGTTCTCGAGGATCACCAGATCGCTCTCGCGGAGACAGTTGGTGAACCGTCGAACGCGTCGCCGCCGCACCAGCGCCCGCACGCCGCCGTCCCGCCCCGGCGGGAGCGCGTACAGGGCGTCGTCATAGTCGAAGATCAATCGCCGCCGGCCGCCCTTCAGGAGACGCAGGAACCAGCCGGGCACGATGACCTTCTGGATGAAGATCGTCTGGCTGGCGCGCGAGCGCCGGAGCATCGCGAGGCCCGCCCGGAGGTGGTGGAGCAGGTTGCGCGCGTGCTCGCCGAGGGACACCCTGCCGGTCGCCGCCCTCGCGACGAACCGCTCGCTGTTCCAGACGACCACGTCGTAGGCGATCCCGGCGCGCTCGAGGTATGGCAGATAGGCGAAGACCCGCGTGCGGCTGCTCGCCACCTGCGGCGGACTCTGAGCGACCAGCAGGACTCTCACGCCCGCGTCCTTCCAGGCCGGAACGCGCGGACCCGATCGATGATGCGTCCAACGTCGGCACTGGACAGATCCGGAAAGAGCGGCAGCGTCAGCAGCTCCTGCCAGGCCGCCTCGCAGACCGGCACCTCCGCACGGTACGATTTGTAGAGCGCATAGTGGGTGGACGGCACGTAATGCACGCTCGTCGAGATCTCGTGCCGCGCGAGGTGTTCGTGCAGGTCGTCGCGGAAGGGCGTCTTGATCACGTAGTTGTGGTACGAGGGAACCGCGTAGTCCTTGACGACCGGCGTCTCCAGCCATTCGAGGTCCCTGAACGCGGCGTTGTACTCCGCCACGATCGCGCGGCGCCGCCCGTTGTTTCGCGCGAGCTTGGCGAGCTGCGCCAATCCGATGCCGGCGGCGATGTCGTTCAGGTGGCACTTGAAGCCCAGCTCGGTGACGTCGTACTGCCAGCTGTACCTCTTGCCACCGCCTTCGGACCGCTCCCAGGTGCTCTTCGAGATGCCGACCCATCGGAGCCGCCGCAGCGCCGCATCGTCCGCCGCGTCCCGCGCAGTCACGAGCCCACCCTCGCCCATCGCGAGGTTCTTGACCGCGTGAAAGCTGAAGCACGCGTAGTCGCCGAGGGACCCGAGCCGCCTGCCCCGATACTCACCCCCCGTCGCATGGGCACAGTCTTCCACCACGAGCAGGTTGTGACGGCGGGCGATATCGAGGATCGGGTCCATATCGCAGGCGTGGCCGCCGTAATGCACCACCATGATGGCCCGAGTGCGCCCCGTCACGAGGCGCTCGATCTTCGTGGCGTCGATGTTCAGCGTATCGCGCTCGATGTCGCAGAAGACGGGAACGCCCGCGCTGTAGAGGATCGCGTGATTGGTCGAGACGAAGGTCAGGGGGGTCGTGATCACTTCCCGGTCCTGCACCGCGGCGAGGCGCATCGCCAGGTCGAGCGCGGCGGTCCCCGAGCTGAGCCCCACCGCGTACGGCACACCGATGTACTCGGCGAACCGCCGTTCGAACTCGGCGACCTTGGGCCCGAGGCCGACCCAGCCCGATTCGAGCGCCTCCTTGACCTGCTGGAGCTCCTCCTCGCCGAACGACGGCCGAAACACCGGCACTACCGCCATGGAATGGTCTCCTTCCCGCGAGCGGTCGTCGCGCCCACCAGTCGGGCCGTCACGAGCGCGTTGCCGGTCGAGAATCGAGTCACCGGACGCAGGCCGCGGCTCAGGCCCCGCTCGAGCAGGAGCACGGCCGACCGCAGAATCGTCCGGACGCCGGAACCCGCCTCGTAGCGGCCGCCGAGTTCGTGCAGCGCCTGCGGGATCCGAAAGAAGAGTCGGTAGCTCTGGATCCGGCCGAAGCCGGCACGGGTGAGCGCGTCCTCCACCTCGCGTCGGCGATGGCGTCGCTTCGACCAGTAGCGCGACCGCTCTTCCACCGTGCGCCCGAAGTACGCCGCGTCGGGCGGTTCGGCGATCGATCGCCGGTACCGCGCGATCTGATGATACGTGAATGCGACCTGCCCACCAGGCCGCAGTACCCGGGCGATCTCGCGAAGAAACAGGTCCAGCTCCGCGACGTATTCGAACAACCCGAGCGAGACCACGGCGTCGAAGGTCTCCGGCTTGAACGCGAGGCGGGTCGCGTCCATCTGCACGACGGGCGTCCTCCCCGCGCGCACCGCGCGCGCGAGCAAGCCCTCGGACACGTCCACGCCGACGACGTGGCGGGCGACCGACTTGAGCCGTGGCAGCAGGCGTCCCCCGCCCGTCCCCAGATCGAGCACCGCGCCCCCATCGAGGCGACACACCGCGTGGAGCAAGTCCTCCTCGGCGCGGGCCAGGTACCACCCCGACTCGCCGTCGTAACGACGGACGAACGCATCAGCGACCAGGTTGTACCACTGTCGGACACGTCCGATCTCCTCGTCGAGCGCGTCAGCCATCGCGTCGGGGCTCCGGGAGCGTGGTGCCACGCAGCGTCCGCCACGCCACGAAGCCCGTATAGGCGGCCGCGTTCGCCGACCGCCGCAAGGAAGCCGAGGAATCGCCGGCCCAGGGAACATCGCACTTCGCACACAACGAGAGGCTCCCGTACTCCTTCCTATGGACGCTCCGCCGGAGGCGCTGGTAGGCCGGCGAGTTCCACACCTCCAGCACGGGCGCCGTCTTCACGTTCCCGTTGATGTAGCGGGCGAGAAAGTCGTTGCAGCAGCCGACGACGTTTCCGTCCCACGTGATCGACATCCGGTCCCACGGCATGTGACAGATCGAGAGCTTCTCTTCCTTCCCGACGTTTTCCCGGTACCGTACGAAGTCCTGATACTCACCCGCCCACGAGTGCGCGGGCACCATCTTCAGCTCGTCGGGGAGGTTGTCGGCGAAGATCTCCCGCATCTGCCGCTCCTGCTCGGCCGGATCCTCCCCGGCGAAGTAGACGATCTGGATCTTCGTGAGCGGCTTGCCGGCCCTCCGCTCGCGCTTTACCTCCATCACCCGCTTGATCAGCCGCACGCACTTGTCGTAATCGCCGCCAACGCGGACACGGTCGTATCGCTCCTTCGTCGGCCCGTCGAAGCTGAACGACAGCTCGTCGAGTCCCGAATCGAAGACCTTCCCGATCTTCTCCTCGGTGAGCAGCAAGACGTTCGTGTGGATGCGTGTGTACACGCCACGCGCAGAGGCGGCGGCCACCATGTCGAAGATGCGCTTGTGGAGCAACGGCTCACCAGCCAGAAACAGGCTCATCTGGGGCACCTTGCCGGCGACGTCGTCGAGAATCTTCTCGAACAGCTCCCAGCGCATCGTACCCCGCGCCCGCTCGAGGCCCGTCGTCACCGGGCACATCGGGCACTTGATGTTGCAGTGTGCGGTCACCTCGAGAAAGACCTCGCGGGGTGGCAGCGTCATCACCTCGACGCCCCGTTCGGCGGCGCCGCTGATGCTCGCGCTCCAGACGGCGCGCCGGACGGCGCCGACCAGCTTCGACCGCGGCTTGCGCGCGCTCACCGCGGTGCTCGCCTCCCCGTGGGGGGGTGGACCGAGGGGAGTTCCACGGGCTTGCCGGACGCGATCGACGCACGTGCGGCCAGCGCCACCCGCTGACTCTCCGCCGCCGTCCGCAGCGTGACGAGCGGCTGCTCCGTGCCGGCGATGCAGGCGAGGAAGTGCCGGACCTCTCGCACGAACAGCTCGTTCCGATCGATGCCGACCGAGCGCTCCACCGTGCGGCCGTCCACGCCCACGACCGTCAGCGTGCCGGCCTGAACGTCGAGCAGCAGGCGCCCCTCCTCGCCGATGACCCGGCAGGTCCGGACCGGAGGGCGTTGCAGATAGTCCATGTGGACGTGGACCGGGAGGAGGCGCCCCTCGTCGCGGCACTCCAGCGTCACGCTCGCGACGTCCTCGACGCCGATCTCGAGGCTGCTCAAGTGACCCCCGACGGCGTAGACGCGCGCGGGCATCCCGAACAGCCAGCAGGCGTAATCGAGGTCGTGAAGCTGCGAGAGCAGCACGCCACCGCCCAGCTCGGGCCGTGCCGCATACGACTGCCGATAGTCCTCCCACGGGTGCCACGCCGGCAGGTACTCACCGAACTCGAGCTGGGCCGCCAGCGGCCGGCCGACCGCGCGGTCCGCCAGGAGGCTCCGCAGCGCCGAGAGGCCGGGATGGAAGCGGAGCTGGTGGCCCACCATGGCCACCACGTCCCGCCGTTCGACCGTGGCGATCAGCCGCTCGATGCCCTCCCACTCGTGCGCCAGCGGCTTCTCGACGAACAAATGACACCCGGCCTCGGCGGCCGCCTGGGCGACCGGGAGGTGCAGCGCCGTCGGGTTCGTGACGAACACCGCGTCGGGCTTCTCGGCGAGGGCCTCGTCGAGGCGCCGGAAGCTCCGGATCCCGAAGGCTTCCTCCGGCGTGGTCGCCCCGCCGGCCTCGCCGATCACGCGGGAGCCCCCCTGCACTCGATAGGCAAGCAACTCGAGCCGCTCGCCGAGAAGCGTGCGGAGGGTACGCGCGTGGCGCTGCCCGATGCTGCCGAGCCCCGCGATCAGAATCTTCATGCTAGAAGCCGAACTTCCTCAACCGATGGAGCGCGACCCAGAAGCCCTCCCCATCTTCCTTGTGTCCCATCCAGATCTCCGGCGTGTAGGTCGCCCCCGTGGCCAGGAGCAACGGGGCGAGCGTGGCGAAGTCGACGTCGCCATCACCGATCTGCAGCCCCTCGCCATCGAGCCCGGAGCCATCGGACACGTGGAGGTGCCGGATGAAGGGTGTGAGGGCGTCCAGGTACGACACCTGCGACTCGCCGACGAAGTTGCAGAAGAGCTGGGCGTGCGAGGTGTCGTAGCAGACCCCGTATCCCTCCCGCTCGCAAAACCGCCGAATGCGGTCGCCGTCGGTGAACACGTTGGACCACCACTGGCCGCCCTTGTACCAGGGGATCGGCGGCAGGTTCTCCAACAGCAGCTCGACGTCCGTCTGCTCGAGCCTTCGCAGCGAGTCCGCGAGGCGCTCGTACATCGCGTCCTTGTCCACCTCGTCACCGCGCACGCCGTAGCTCATCCCGCCGACGTGCAGCACGACCGTGACGGGACCCGCCGGATCCGGGAAACACCGCTTCAACCAGCGCGCGCGATCGATCGCGGTCTGCGCATCGGCCACCGACCTCCGCCGCTCCGCCTCCTCGCGGGCGCAGAGATCCAGCAACCGATCGCCGTACAGCTCGGGCGCGTGGACGACCAGCTCGGTATTGCGGATCGTCGGCAGTTCCGGTGTCAGCGCGAGATCGTGGCTGCTCAGGTGGAACTCCATCGTCCGCGGCCTCGCGGCGCCGACGATCTTCGCAAAATCGTGATACCGGACGATCAGCCCCCAGCGATGAGGCGAGTCGAAATGCCGGCTCGCGCGCGCGCCGCCCTCGAGATCGGACTCGAAGAGGTACCCGCCGGCCGCGACCGCCCGGTGCGCCACCTTCCCGACGAGGTCGCGCATCCGTTGCGGCGACAGCCCGTAGGCCGGGCTCTTCACGGTCAGCATGTCCGCGGTGATCGTCTCACCCGCGGCAATCGGGCGCGTGCTGATCACGCTCTTGCCGAGGACCTTTCGGTTCATGTATTCGCCCCGCGACATCACGCGGACGCCGGTGCCCATCGCCGCCTCGATGTGACGGACGTCTCGAACGAGCTTCTTGATCCCGGTCGGCTCGAGGCTCATCGCGTGGTCCGGCCCCTTCATCGTCCGATCGAGCGTGAAGTGCCGCTCGACGATCGACGCCCCGACGACGACCGACGCCTCCGAGACGGCGATGCCGAGCTCGTGCCCCGAGTAGCCCACGACGCACTGGAACCGCTCGCGCAGCGTCTGGATCGATCGCAGGTTCACGTCCTTGAAGGCGGTCGGGTAGCTGCTGTTGCAGTGCAGCAGCGCAAACTCCGCGCCCAGGGTTCGCAGAAAGTTCACCGTCGTCTCGATCTCGCCCATCGTCGACATGCCCGTTGAGACCAGGAGCGGTTTCTTCTTGCCGGCGACGCATTCGAGCAGGTCGAGGTTGGGAAGGTCGGCCGAGGCGATCTTGTACGCGGGAACGCCGATCTCCTCGAGGATGTCCACGCTGCGCTTGTCCCAGGGCGTGCACAGGAAGAGCAGGCCGCGCGACGCCGTGTACCGCGCAAGCTCGTGATACTGCTCCGGCGTCAGCTCGAAGTCCTTGATGAGATGCATGACGTACTGGAAGCCGATGTCCTCCTCGGACATGTCTTCGACCACCCCGGGCCGGAAGAGCTCCACGTAGTCCCGCATCTGGAACTTCACCGCGTCGGCGCCGGCTTCCACGGCGAGATCGATGAGCTTCCGCGCGATCTCCATGCGCCCGTTGTGGTTGATGCCGGCCTCCGCGATGATGAACGCCGGGTGGCCGTCGCCGACCAGCCGATCCCCAATCCGGATCTCCATCAGATCCTCCAAGTGCGGGTCACACCCGCCGGGGCGTCGCCACTTTCACTCGCCCGGTTCGAATCAGAAAGTCCGCGTGCTCGAGCATTGCCCGCGTGTCGATGTCCACCCAGCTGTCATCGCCGATGACCAGGGGGAGAATGGCGCCGCCGGTCATCGACCTCACCGTCACGATCGTGCGATAGCGTGTCGCGTCGATGTACCCGGTCTGCCAGTACACCGGCGGAAGCTTCTGGTGGGGCAGGTTGTAGGGCTCCTCCACCTCGGCCCCGAGGAGGGGTGCCAAAAGCCCGTGGTCCGTCAGCCGCCACATCTTGTAAGGGTTCTGAAAGGGCGCGCAGACCGACCGGACCGAGTCGGCGGTGGGATTCTCGCGCAGGAGGTCGACGGCACGATCGATGTCCGCGACCTGGCGCAGCGGCGAGGTCGGTCTCAGGTGCACAAGGATGTCGGGCGGATCACCGGCCCGCGCCGCCAGCCACCCCAGCGCGTGGTCGAACACCGGGAGATCGGGCGTGTCGTCCGTCGCCAGCTCCGCCGGCCGGATGAACGGGACCTCGGCGCCGTAGGCACGCGCCACGTCGGCGATCTCGAGGTCGTCGGTCGAGACGATCACCCGGTGGACGCGCTCGGCAGCCAGCGCGCCTGCGATGCTGTACGCGATCAGCGGGTGCCCCGCGACCATGGCGAGGTTCTTCCGCGGAATTCCCTTGGATCCTCCCCGCGCGGGAATCACGGCCAGCGTCCAGGCGCCCGTGACTACCACGCGGTCCACCCGCCGTCGACCACCAGGTTGGCGCCCGTCATGTACGACGAGGCATCCGAGACGAGGAAGATCAGGGCTCCGCTACACTCCGAGGCGCGCGCCATCCGACCGAGGGGAGTTCGCGCGCTGTACCGGGCGATGAACCCCGGGTCCTGGGCGTGCTCGACCCCGCCGAGCGTGAGCGCATTCACTCGGATGTTCTTCGCCGCCCAGTACGTCGCCAGGTACCGCGTCAGCCCGTACACCGCGCTCTTCGACACGGAGTACGTGACGGGCTTGTACGCTGGCCGTCCCCCAGGCTCGGCATAGATCCGCTGATCCGGGCCGACCATTCCATAGATCGACGATACATTGACGATGACGCCTCCGCCCCGCGCGAGCATGGGCCTCGCCACCGCCTGCGCGCAGAGGAACATGCCGGTCACGTTCACCGCGAGGGCCTCATTCCACGCCTCGAGGGGGAACTCCTCGAAGCCCACGACGTGCTCGCCGACCGCGTCGCGGTCGAACTTGGGATCGACCGCGGCGTTGTTCACCAGCACGTCGATCCGCCCGAAGACCCCCAGCACGCGCGAGACCATCGCTCGCACGGATTCCGCGTCGGTCACGTCGGCCTCCACTGCGAGGACCGGGCCGCGCGCCGCGAGCGCCCCTGCCAGCTCGTGCACGGTCTCACCCTTGACGTCCAACAGGACCACCCGGGCGCCCGCCTCGAGCAGGGCCCCGGCGTATTCGCGGCCGAGCAGCCCCGCGGCCCCGGTGACGATCACCACGCGGTTCTCGAGCGGGCGTCCGGCGGCCGTCGCCGTCATCTCGAGCCCCGGCGGACCCGCGCCGACCCGCCGGCCCCGGCGAACTCCGCGTGAGTCTCGGCAAGCGCCGACGCCACCCGCGTGAGGTCGTCCTCGGCGATCCCGACCGAGCACGGGAGGCTCAGCGAGCGCCGGTGCAGACCGAGGGCGTGTTCGGATCGGTACGCCTGACAGTCGGCGAACGGCCGCTGGCCGGACACCGGCATCCAGAGCGGTCGCGTCTCGATACCCCTCGCCGCCAGCGCGCGCATCACGCTCGCGCGATCGACGCCGAACTTCTCCTCCTCGATCAGGACCGTGTAGAGCCACCACGAGCTCCGCGCCCACACCGCCTCCTCGGGGAGCTCGAGAGGCAGGCCGCCCAGCGCGCGAGCATAGTAGGCGGCCGTGGCGCGCTTGGACTCGAGGCATCGGTCCAGCCGCTCCAGTTGCGCGAGCCCGACGGCCGACTGCAAGTTTGTGAGTCGGTAGTTGAAGCCGACCTCGCCGTGGAGGGACTCCACGGGATCGTCCTTCGCCTGGTTCGTCAGGTAGCGTGCCCGCTCCGCCAGCTGCGCCGTGCCCGTCAGCACGGCGCCCCCGCCTCCGGCCGTCACGATCTTGTTGCCGTTGAAGCTCAGCGCGGCGACGTCGGCGATCCGGGCGACCGGCTCGCCCCGGTAGAGTGCGCCGAGCGCCTCGGCGGCGTCGGCGACCACCGGGAGCTCGAACCGGCGCGCCGCTTCGAGGATCGGCGCCATGTCGGCCGGGTGGCCCAGGATGTGCGCCGGCATGATCGCCCGAATGCGCCGGCCCGTTCGCCTGTTGACGAGCCGCCGCTTCCGCCACCGGCACTCGCGCGCCAAGAAGTCGCGCACCTTGTCCGGATCGATCTGCCAGTACCGCGCCTCCGCGTCGATCAGGACCGGCCAGGCGCGGCAGTAGCGGATCGCGTTCGCCGAGGCGATGAAGGTCAGGTCCGAGACGAGCACCTCGTCGTCCGGCTCGACGCCGGCGACGAGCAGCGCCACATGAAGCGCGGCCGTGCCGTTCACACAGGCCACGGCGTGGGGCACGCCCGTCGCGCGGGCGACCTCACGCTCGAAGCGCTCGACGAAGGGCCCCGCCGAGGAGACCCAGTTGGTCTCCACGCACTCGGCCAGATACCGCGCCTCGTTGCCGGACATGCGGGGCTCCGACAGCGGGATCCGCCGCTCAGACATGGTAGCGCTCCGTCGCGTACGCGTCCGGGCAGGCACGGAACCACTCGATCGTCTCCATCAGGCCCGCCTCGAGCGACAGCGCCGGACGCCAGCCGAGGACCGCCCTCGCCTTCGACGCGTCGCAGACGAGCCGCCAGACCTCGCTCCGCTCCGGACGCACCCGCTGCTCCTCCCGGACGACCGGAAGCTCCACGCCGACCAGCCGGAGGATCATGGAGGCGAGGTCGCCGACCGCGATGTCGCTCCCGGTCCCCACGTTGAACGTCTCGCCCACCGCCGCGGCACTCTCGGCGGCCTTCACGAACGCCGCCACCGTGTCCGCGACGAATGTCAGGTCGCGGCTCGGCGTGAGGGACCCGAGTCGGACCTCTCGACGCGCGAGCGCCTGGGTGATGATGGCGGGGATTACGGCCCGGGGCGACTGCCGCGGTCCGAAGGTATTGAACGGGCGCACGATCGTGACCGGCATGGCAAACGACTCGAAGTAGCTGAGCGCGAGCTGGTCGGCGCCGATCTTGCTGGCAGCGTACGGCGACTGCCCGTGGGCAGCGTGTTGCTCGTCGATCGGCACGTACCGCGCCGTCCCGTACGTCTCGCTCGTGGACGTATGGACCACGTGACGGGCTCCCACCCGTCGCGCCGCGTCGAGCACATTCAGCGTCCCTTCGATGTTCGTCCGGACGTAGGACACGGGCGAGACGTACGAGTAGGGGATCCCGATGAGCGCCGCGAGGTGGAAGACGATGTCCACCCGCTCGAACGCCGGCTGGAGACTGGCGGGGTCGCGAACATCGCCGGCGATCGTCTCGACCTCGGACGCCACCGGCGACTGATCGAGCCAGCCGCGACGCCCATCGGCGTTGTAGTGGACGAACGCCCGCGTCCGGGCGCCGAGGCGCACCAGACATTCGGTCAGGTGGCTCCCGATGAATCCACCGGCGCCGGTCACGGTCACCGTCTGATGCGTCCAGTCCACGTCGCTCTCCGTCCCTCAGCCCTGCCGCGACTTCCCGTGGCACACGCTCATGTGGCGGATCCGCGGCCGGCCGTATTCCGTGCTGCGCCGACTTCCAGCCGCGGCACCCGCGGGCGCGCCGCCTCCAGGATGGCCCCCGCCGTCCGCCAGCCACACCGCCCGTCGTCGAACTGCGCGATCTGGCGCGCGATCCGCCGGCGGCCCTCGGACTCCAGGCCGGGATCCGCCAGATAGCGGTTGATCGCAACAAGGAGCTCCTCTTCGGACCGGACGAGGGTGGTCGCGCCGGCCTCCATCACGCAGCGGTAGTGGTCCATGTCGTAGAAGCGGAGCGGTGAGTTGTAGAAGCCGCGCGGCGTCGTGTACGCGAAGCCGATACAGATCGACGGCGTGTCGAAGAACGCCGCGTCGACCACGATGGTCGACGTCACGTTGACGATGAGGTCGCTGTGGCGCAGCGTCTCATAGAGATGACGGAGGTCTCGCTGCGTCATGTCCATCCAGTACCGCGCGGAGGGCCGGCCGGGCAGGTCGAACACGACGCTCGGAAGCTGCCGCACGCGATCGAAGCGGCGGGCATCGTCCTGGGGATGGGGGCGCACCAGGAGCTGGCAGGGCGTCGCCAGCCGGCCCTCACGGATGAAGCGGTCGATGAGCTCCACGTACCGTGGCGCGTCCGGCGCGATGATGGGATCCTCGCCCGCATATGTGATGAGCCGCTTTGCCGGGTCGAGCCCCAGCTCCCGGAAAAACGCTTCGCGTGGGGCCAGGGGCTCGCGCGGAGCGAACACCTGGTCGTGGTGCGGTGCGCCGGTCACCGCCACCTCGTCGGACCGATAGCGGTGGTAGCGCTCGGCCTCCCGCCGCATGGTCTCGTTCCAGACGATCAGCCGGTCCATGCGCGGCACCAGCGCCCCTTTGTTGGTGAGGTTGTCCCAGCTCGCCACGATGCCGACGGTCGGGATCCCCGCGCGCGCGGCCGCTCGCATCAGCGGGATCTCGTCGCAGAAGAACAGGCGACTGAAGACCGCGACGTCGGGGCGCTCGCGCGTCAACATGGCCGCATATCCGCCGGCCGCGCCGGTCTCGACGAACGCGCGCTCGAGCCACGGCGACAGGAACGCGAGGTGGGACAGCGCCCGCCGGGTGACGAACCGGCGGAGCGGGCCGAGGTAGGGGTGGTTGTCGCCCCAGCGGTCCAGGAACAGCTGAAGACTCCCCGAGGTCGACCCGCCCAGGTAGAGGTTGTAGATGGCGCTGTGCAGGAACCGCTCCCTCACGCGGGGGCGGTACGGCGCCATCGGGTAGGCGACCACGTTGTCGGTGACGAACTCCGCGCGGAACCCGGGCTCGTCGGCGAACGGAGCCACCAGGATCACCCGCTCGGCCTCGGCCTTGAGGAGGGGCAGCACGTCCGTCCGCAAGAGGTTGCGCGTCGAGAGGGTGTTCGGGATGGCGAGAAGGATCCGCGGCCGGCTCATGCTCGGCTCCCCTCGTGGGTTCGGCCGGCGCGAGTCCCGAGCCACGCCCACCACGGCGAGACCAGGGCGAGCAGAGCGGCCGCCGCGAAGGCGCACTGGATCATGAACCACGGGAGCCGCAGCCGGTGGAGGGTGCCCCCGCTCATCACCACCGTGCCGAGGAGCGCGTACACCCCGAGGGTGAACACGACGACGAACGACGTCTGCCGACGAGAGGCTCCCGGGAGGCGGCGCAGGGCCAGGAGGACGCCGGCGACGACGAACGGGAGCATCACGTAGTAGGCGAGCATCTCACCGAGGACGTAGTGCCGCATGTTCGAGACGCCCTGCATCTCGCTCCACAACATGCCCGGATAGGGAGCGAGGAAGGCCGTCAAGTATGCCTCCGGGAGATTGAGGAGGAAGTCCAGGAGGCCGGCGAGGTGCCGGGGGTTGGCGAACGCGGTCGCGCTCTCGGCTGACGCCAGAATGAAGCCGAGACGGGCGGTCAGCACCGCCTGGAGGTCGCTGCCGAACAGGTCGAACGGGCCGCCCCTCCACCCGGACGGCGACCGGAGCACCCAGACTGCATAGTAGGCGGCGGCGAAGCCGAGGCCGAGGGTGCCCATCCGCAGCGCCTGACCCCCGTGGTCCCTGTGTCGCACCGTCAGGACCAGCAGCACCGCCGCGAAGGCGAGCACGGCCAGGTAGAACAGGCGGGCCATGTAGGGCAGATCGAAGACGAGGAGGAGGTACCCGACGCCGGCCGCGGGGAGCCCGCGCTCAAAGCGTGACGAGCCGAGCGCCAGCACGACGGAGGTCATCACGAGGCCGATCCCGGCCGTCGTCGCCACCCACCGCAGCGTCTGGGTCTCGTGGAGAAGAAAGCTCGGCCACAGGCCCACCAGCCACATGGCGAGCGCGCCACTCGACTCGTCGAACAGCGCCCGGCCGAGCGCGAAGACCGAGACCAGGGCGGCCAGGTAGAAGACCGCGTTGAAGAGCATGCCCACGAGTGGGTCGACGCCGTAGACGGCATACAGGACGCCGAGGATGATCGAGTAGAGGTAGGACTGGCCGTCGAGCAACGCGGCCGTCGAGCCCAGCTGGAGATCGGCGGCGACCCGCGCGGCCTGCGCGTGGTAATTGGGGCTGTCGCTCGCGAAGCGCAACACGCCGCGGCCGTAGTGCACCCCGGCCGGGAGCAGCCCCCAGCGGCTCCCGTAGTAGATCGCCAGAACTCCCGCCCAGAACAGCGCCAGCAGCGTCCTGAGCTGCGCGCGATGGGCCCGCAGGGTCGCGCTGCGGCTCCACGCCAGCTCGAAGGCCGCCGCCAGGGGGATCATGACCAGCAGGCTCACCGCGCCACCGCCGTTTCCCCCAGCCCCAGCGCCACCCGGACGGGCTCGGCGAGCGCCTCGAGCTCGCGCCGGCTCACGCCCCCGGCGAGCACGACCGAGGCCGCAAAGCCGCCGAGGAGGAGCGCCTTGACGGCACCAGTGGCGAGCCCGGGCTCGAGCCCGCTGCCGAGCCCGACGGCCGCCGCCGCGAGGCCGCCCGCCGTCAGGATCTCCCGCCACGGATAGTGGAGCACGTAGAGCCGGCGCGCCACCGCCAGCACCAGGAGGAGCAGCACCGCGTACGACAGGAGGAAGGCGATCGCGATGCCATATGCCCCCCACCGTGAGGCGAGGGTCAGGTTGGCGGCGACGCTGAACACCAGCGTGGCACCCGTGAGCACGGGCACATAGATCGTGCGCTTGCGGTACCAGATCGTCAGGTAGGGGAACGAGTAGAGCCCCTTGAGCACCATCGCCCCCAGGAGAACGGGCACGAACACCGCCGCGCCGGTGTACTGCGGCGCCATCAGCACCGCCACCGCCTCGCGCGCGAACAGCGACAGGGCCACGAACACCGCGATGAACCCGAGGGAAACCAGCCGAATCACCCGCGGCGCCACCGCCGCGGCGAATCTGTCGTCCCCCGCCTCCTTGAAGAAGATCGGCCGCCACGAGTTGATGAACACATCGGTGACGAGCCGCAGCACCTCGGCGATGCGGAGCGCCATGTAATAAAGGCCGATCTGCTCCCGCGTCGAGAACCGGTCCATGACGATCCGATCCAGGGTGCGGAACCCGTAGCTCAGGAGGTTGTTCGGAACCGTGGGACCGCCCACTTCCAGGGCTCGCCACAGGTGGCGTGGCTCGAAGGCGATGGTCAACTCGCGCCGAAGGAGCGGAGCCACGGCGAGCGCGCTCAGGGCGGCGGTGAGGAGATTCGCGGTGACGAACCCGAGGACACCCGCGGCCAAGACGACGACCCACGTGATCCGAAGCGCGGTCGAGAGGAGAATGCGCCCAATAGAGAGCACGCTGTAGAGCAGCGCCCGCTCCTGGATCTGGAGGGCCGCGCCCGCGATGATCCAGTAGGGATCGAGAAGCGCCGTCAGCGCCAGGATGGGGATGAAGGGATGGAACGGCACCGTGGGCAGCAGCACGTCGACCAGTGGCCGTGCGGCCACCGCGACGAAGGAGGCGAGCGCCAGGTTGAGGACGGTGACGCCACCCACGAGCGTTCCCAGGCAGCGCCGGCGGATGGCCACGTCAGGCTCGTCGACGTAGTAGAAGGGAACCATGGCGGTCATGCCGAGCGAGAAGACGGCCGCCAAGAGGAAGGAGACGATCTCGAGCAGCGCGATGAGGCCGTAGTCGGCCGGCGAGAGATAGCGTGTGTAGAGCGGCAGCAGGAGCAGGCCGGCGCCAGGGCCCACCGCCGAGGCCAGCGAGTACGCCACCGACTGGCGCCCGAGTCGCGTCAGGATCTCGCGGGGAGAGGGTTGCATCCTCACACGCCCACCACCCGCCGCACCTCGGCGTGTACGCGCGGCGTCGCCCCACCGTCGAACTCGTCCAGAAAACTCCGAAACTTTTCTGCGTCGATCACGGAGTAGCGCTGGGGCAACGCCGCGGGCCATCCCGCCGCGCGTAACTCGTCGAGCAGCGCCACGTACTCCGCCCGGCTCGCCGCCAGCGCCGAGACGTCGAACAACTGTCGTTGATAGTCGAGGGCGATCTCGCCCACCCGCTCGATGATGACGCGCGGGCGACCGTGGAACACCGAGTGCAGGGCTGGCGTCGACCCGCCCAGGCTGATCACCAACGCCGAGTGGTGAATGAGCTCGTGCACGTCCATTTGTTTGACGATCCGCACCCGCGGATGCACGGCGAACCGTCGAAACGCCTTGTCGCCCTCGACCGGGTGCAGCTTCACGACGAGCAGCGCCTGGGGGAACCGTTCGAGAAAGGCGCCAACAAAGAACTCCTGCGCCTCCTTCTCGGAGGCGGCCTCCACGTGATAGAACTGCTCGAGGCTCCTGGAGAAATACGCGGCGATCGGCGTGTCGGGCGCGCGCCCGAGCGCGGTGCGGAATGCGGCGCCTTGCGAGCGCGCGGGCAGGCCCGCGATCGTCGCGTGCAGGTGGTCGAGAAAGGGCGCGCCCGTCACCCGGATGCGCTCGTCCGGAACCGCCTCCCTCAAGACGTGCCGCTGAAAATCGTTGATGACGAACACGTAATCGCAGCTTCCCCCCACGCGAAACGACTTCAGCACGCGAGCCGGCATACCCGCGAAGAGAAAGATGACGCGGAGGCTCAACAGGCGCAGGAAGGCTGCGCCCCATCGCGCTCTGAGCAGGCGTCGATTCTCGCCGCGGATATGCCGGCGGAGGCCCGGGGCCAGGAACCCCGACTGCAGGAGGACGACCCGCGCGCCACGGCGCCGGGCGATGCGCACGAAGGGCAGCAACTCGCGCGAGATGTCCGGGATGACCACAATGCAGTGGGGCCGCGTCCGCGCGAAGACAGCGTCGATCTCACGCCGCCGGCCCCACGCATGGGTGAACCAGCCCGCCGCCCGCGCCACGCCCCGCCCCGCCGGCGGCGCGAGATAGAACGAATACCGCTCGAGGTGAACGGGGCCGATGCCCGAGGGCAGCGAGTAGCCCCGCGGTGCCACGAGGGTGACCTCGAAGTCGCTGTCGGCGGCGAGGGTCTGCATGAGACCGAGATTGCCCTCGATCCAGTCCACGCGTGGCAAGACGAACGCCACGCGCTTCACGGGGCGACCTCCATCGCGCCCGGGATCAGGCCCGATCCGGGTCATCGGCCGGCGGCCTGCTCGCGCGCGCGCCGGCGCACGAAGAGGGCCTCGGCGATCTCGAAGTCCAGCTCCGTGTCGATGTCGATGCACTCCTCTTCCGGGAGCGGGTAGAGGTGGGGATCGTCCGGCTGCAGAGTCCAGATCGTCTTCTCCTCGATGACCCGACGCCTCTTCCAGCAGAGGACGGCGGGAGAGGCCTTCCAGAACCCCCGCAGATCCTTCGAGTTGATCGACCCGGGATGGATGGGCGTGACGAGCCGCTGGTCGTCGCGCGAGAAGAACCAGCCGGGGACCTCATAGACGCCGATCATGGATGGGAAGAGATGCTGCCGGTAGTAGCTGACGGCACGGTCGAACGTCTCGACCCTGAGAAAGGGAAGGCAGCTGTTGATCGTCGCGATGTACTCCTCCGCGATCTGATCGAGGAAATCGTAGATGCTCTCGAGATCCTCTCCCAGCGCCGACCGTTCCGACCGGCGGATGAACCCGACGTCCGGGTAGCGGGTCGCGATCCGCTCGAACTCCGGCTCGTGCGCCGCGACGTAGAGCCGAGAAATCTCCCGACTGTGGATGAAACGATCGAGGGCGTGCTCGAAGAGCGTCGTGTCGCCGAACGGTCTGAGATTTTTCCCCTTGCAGCGGGTGCTGCTCAGGCGCACGGGCAGCAGCCCCGCGATCGCGATCGTGGCTGCTCCGCCGACACCCGGCGAGGTCCCACCCTATCGATCCTCGCCCTGCCGGTCGAGCCCACGTCGCCGGGCCAGGCGCAGGTTCCCGATGTCGCCGACGTCGAGCCAGGCCGTGCGGATCGGAAAGCTGCAAACGTTCGAGCCGTTGGCGAGGAGATCGGCGATCAGATCGGTCATGTCGTACCTGCGACCGAACGGGATCGTCTTCTTGGTCTCGGGGTTGAGGAGGTAGAGACCGGCATTGACGTAGAATTTGAGCTTCGGCTTCTCGGAGAGGCGAACAACGCGTTCGTGATCGACCTCGACGATCCCGAACGGCACCTGGAAGTCCTGATCCTTGACGGCCACGGTCAGGTCCGACCGGTTGAACGCATGGAACTTGTACATGTTCACGAGGTCGACGTCGGTCAGGACATCGCAGTTGAGGACGAAGAACGGTTCCGTCCACTCGTCGCGGATCAGACTCAGCCCGCCACACGTGCCGAGCGGCTCCTCTTCCTCGACATAGCTGATGTTGACGTGCCAGGCCGAGCCGTCCCCGAACTCGGCCCGGATCTTATCGCCGCGGTACCGAATGCAGATCGTGATATCAAGAATCCCGACGCCCCGGAGTCGCTCGAGGAGGATTGCCAGAAGGGGTTTGCCGTCGATCTTCACCAGCGCCTTGGGGACGTCGTTCGTCAGCGGGCGCAAGCGCAGCCCTTCGCCGCCGGCCATGATCACCGCGCGGTTGCGCAGCAGGTTCTCCGCGAGCAGGGCCGCCTGCGTGGCGAGCCGCTCGACCGTCCCGTCCGCGCGCAGCACGGGCACGTGCGACACGCCGCGCGCCGTCATCAATCGTAGGATTTCGGAACCGGTGAACTCCGAGGTCACCGTGATCGGCTTGGTGTTGATGTGGGCTCGGACCGCAGAATCCAGCTCGACCCCGCGCGCCAGCAGCCGAAAGACGTCGCCGGCGGTGAGCAGACCGAAGAAACGGCCCCCCTGATCCACAAAGATCACGACGCCGGCGCGCGTCTGCGCGAACCGCTGCACGCATTCGCGCACTGTCGCGTCGTGACCGATGATCGAATGACTGGCGTCAGTCACGACAGGGCACCGCGAGCCCCTCCATCTCAGGCTCCCCGGAGCGGGACGATGTTCTCGCGGGGGATCCCGAGCCCGGTGAGGCTCCGAATGATGTCGTCCGGCGGCGCGAAGGTCGCCACGATGACGACGTCGAGCTCCTCGAGCCGTAGCGAGGCGAGAGGACGGACTGGGAGGCCGAAGAACGAGGAGGCGCCGCCGCTCTCGGCCACGACCCCGGTCAGCTCCAATCCGAGCTCCCGCATGGTGAGGTAGGCGAGCTCGGCCGCCTCCGCGGTACCGCAGAGCACCACCCGGCGGGCGCCGCGCCGAGCGAGGGGTTCCAGAGCCCCACGGAGCGCGGCGCGGGTCTGCCGGTAGAGACGCAGGGAGTACTCGACGTACTCGTAGGTCAGGCGACTCTTCTCGGCGAACCCCTTGGGCGTGAGGAGGTACTTGATCCGGTTGGGGGGAATCGTGCGAATCTTGATGAAGCCCTTCCGCACGAGGCGTTTCAGGTAGAGGTTCGTCAGTCCGAGAGCGATATCGAGGTTCTTGGCGAGACCGCGCTGGGTGACGTTCGCCCGCTCGGCGACTTCGTTGAGGATCTTGAGATCTCGCTGGGCTGTCTGGTCCATCGCACCCTCGGGCCGCGCGGCCGGTCGACCGGGCTCGTGTTCACTTTTTGAA
>JACQWC010000054.1 GCA_016209635.1 Candidatus Rokuibacteriota bacterium
GTCACCGTGTGGGCGCCGTCGATCTGTCCCCCATGCACGCCCTCCTGCACCTGGAAGGGGTGGACGACGGCGCCGCCGACCAGATAGTCGATCTTGAGCCGTCCGCCGGCCATCTCGTTGACGCGCTTGACGTAGTCTTCGGCGAACTCGTTGAACACGTCCTTGGCGCCCCAGGACCCCTGCATCTTGAGGACGGCCGTCTGGGCCCGCGAAACCTGTGGCATCGCGATCGTGGCCGCGCCGGTCAGGGCGGCACCGGCGAGGAACTTGCGCCGGCTCGTGACCTTTGCGTTCCTGTCCATGCTCATCGCTCAGCTCCTTCCATGGCTGACCGCGACCTCGGCCGCGGGCCGCTTGAGGTGGTCGCCGCTGATCACAGATCCGGTCGGGCGGCGATTGCAGCAACACTCGAATCGTGGGAGCCACCGTGCCCGCCGCGGCCGCGGATGGAGCACCCGTCGCCAGGAAGCCCCGGCCTGATCCGTCGCGCCCTGCGTCAGGGCGCTCCCGGGTTTCGGCGATGTTCGTCGCTCCTGTCGGCCCGCGCGGTAAGGAGGGCCGATCGGTCGGGCAATTTCCGGCACGCCCGGGGTACCGTACACGACCCGCAAAACGACTGTCAAGGTCGCGCTGGAACCCGACGAGGTGCTGAGAGCGGTTCGTGTCAAGGCGCCAGGCGGGAGCCAGCCTCCAGGGCGGGGAGGGTCAGGGAGACCCGGGCCTCGCCCCGGCGGACCGTGAGGGAGAGCGGCTGTGCGGTGGCCGCGTCGGCCAGGGCCTCCCGCGCCGCTTCCCGGCTCAGCACGGGCCGGTCGCCGACCTCCAGCAGCAGGTCCCCCACCCGGAGCCCTCCCTTCTCGGCCGGGCTGCCCCGCATCACCACGCCGACCGCGGCAAGGGTGCCGGGCAGGCCCCGGCTCCCTGCCTCCCCGGGGGCGTCCGACTCCCGCAGGAGAAAACCGAACTCGGCGGCGATGCGTTCCCCGACGATGGGGCGAGGCATCGAAACCAGCCGGACCGGAAGGACCCGGCGCCCCTCGGCGCGCAGGACCGTGAGTCGCGACTCCCGCCCGGTGAGGGCGGCGGCGATGAGGCGCTGGAGCATCCGCGTCTCGACGACCGGACGGTCCTCGAACGCCACCACGACGTCGCCGTTCTTGAAACCCGCCTTCGCCGCCGGGGTGTCCTCGAGCACCTCGACGATCACGACGCCGAAGCCCTCGCGAATCCCGTGGCGGGTGGCGATCTCGTCCATCTCCTGCTCCGAAAGGTCCCGGATGCGGACGCCCAGCCACGACCACTCCCGGGCGTCCGCGACCTCCGCGAGCAGCACGAGGAACGCGAGGACGATCACTCCGGCCGGGAAGGGGAAGGCCCGTCGCTTCGAGAACCCCACTCGCTCCGGACCTTCCCCCTTCCCGGCCGGTCGCGTGGTCACCGGCGCCCCCGGAGGTTGCGCAGGAGGTCGTCGAGGGCGGCGGACAGCCGCTCGAGCCGGTGCCTCACGTCGAGCGTCTCTAGTAGCTCCTGCCTGAGCGCCGGGTCCGGAAGGACGGCCGCCGCGACGCGGTCGGCGATCGCTCCCGGGGCCTGCCCCTCGGCAAGGGCCTGCTCCAGCAGGTTGCCGGGACGCTCGAGCGCCCGCAGCAGCTCCGCGCAGGCGCCCCGGACGGCCCGGAGCGCCGGGGAGACGTCGGTCGCGGGCAGGATCTCCTCGAGCCGCTCCGCCCTGACGATCCGGTAGAGGGTGTCGCTCGGCACCTCGCGCTCGATCCGGATCCGTGCGGTGCCCTTGACCAGGATATTGAAGCGGCCCGTCGGAAGCCGCTCCCAGCTGACGATCTCGCCCGCCCCGGCCACCCGGTGCACCGCGGGCTTGCCCGCGTAAGTCGCCTCGTACCCCGGCAGCAGGCCCACGATCGAGAGGCGCCGGTCCCGCGCGAGCGCGTCGATGACCAGGGCGCGGTAGCGCGCCTCGAAGACGTGGAGCGGCAGGAGCGTGTGGGGGAAGAACGTGAGGTCGGGGAGCGGGAAGATCGGCAGGACCACGGCGGCCGGACGGTCGGGCGTCGGTCAGCCGAGCGTCGGCAGCGGGCCGGGCCCACCCACCTCGTCGAGCCGCTTCGCCACCGCCCGCGCCAGGTCGCGGAAGGCGCCGGCCTGGGCCGAGTCGGGCCTGCGCAGGGTGATCGGCGTGCCCTCGTCCCCGCCGATCCGCGTCTCCGGGTCGAGCGGGATCTGCCCGAGCAGGGGCACGCCGTACTCGAGGGAGATCCGCTGGCCGCCCGTGTCGCCGAAGATGTGCGTGCGCTCGTTGCAGTGCGGACACACGAAGTAGCTCATGTTCTCCACGATCCCGAGCACCGGCACGTTCAGCTTCTGGAACATTCCGATCGCCTTCCGCACGTCGAGCAGCGCCACGTCCTGGGGGGTCGTCACCATCACCACGCCGCCCAGCGGGATGACCTGCGACAGCGAGAGCTGGGCGTCCCCGGTGCCCGGCGGCATGTCGAAGACGAGGTAGTCGAGCGCCCCCCACATCACGTCCTTCAGCATCTGCTGGATGAAGGAGTGGATCATGGGCCCGCGCCAGACGAGCGCCTCCCGCTCGTTCACCAGCAGCCCGATCGACATCATCTTGAGGCCGTGGGCCTCCACCGGGATGATCCGGTTCTCGAACATGCCGGGGCGTCCGCGCGTGCCCAGCATGAGCGGGATGTCCGGCCCGTACACGTCCGCGTCGATGATGCCGACGGCCGCCCCCGTGCCGCGCAGGGCGACGGCGAGGTTCACGGCGACCGTCGACTTGCCGACGCCCCCCTTGCCCGACGACACCGCGATCGTGTGCCGGACCTCGGGGATCAGGTCCGGGGGTCGCGCGGCCGGGGCGGCGGGCGCGGGACGGGACGCCTGGGCGGAGGCCCCCATCTTGACGTTGACCTTCGCCACGCCGGGGATCTGTCCTACCACGCGCGACGCGCCGGCGTGGAGCGCGACCTTCGCCGCTGGCGACTGGCCCGTGAACGCGAGCGTGAAGGACACGTGCGACTCGTGAACGACGAGATCCTGGACGAGGCCGAGCGTCACGACGTCCTTCTTGGCGTCCGGATCCACGACCCCGCGGAGCGCGTCGAGCACTGCCTTCTCGTTCACCATGGCGTCACTATACCGTAGACGCCCCGCCGCGCAACGGGGACGATGGCCGCCAAACCTTGCATTTCGGAGGTCGACCTGCTACATAGAGACGGTGGTTGCGCCGGACGAATTTCGTCGCGTTCTCGGGCACTTCGCCACCGGAGTCACCATCGTCACCACCTGCGACGAGGACGCCCGGCCGACGGGCCTCACGGCGAGCGCGTTCACCTCGGTCTCCCTCTCCCCGCCGCTCGTCCTCGTGTGCGTGGACCACAAGTCGCAGAGCTACCAGCCGCTCCTCGAGTCCGGCCGGTTCGCCGTCAACATCCTCCGCATCGAGCAGGAGGAGGTGTCGCGCCGGTTCGCGTCCACCCGGCTCGACAAGTTCGACGGCGTTCCGTTCCGGCTGAGCGCGCTCGGGCTCCCGCTCCTCGCGGATGCGCTCGCGTGGGTCGAGTGCACGACCGCGAACACCTACGTGGAGGGGGACCACACGATCTTCATCGGCCGCGTCGAAGAGGTCCAGTTCGGCGAGGGCGAGCCGCTTCTCTACTATCGCGGCCGGTACGAGCGCCTCTCCGGCGGACCCGCGTGAGCCCGATTCCCCTCTCGCGCATCCCGGTCGACGACGAGATCAAGCGCGCGGTCCTCGCCGCGATCGACTCGCGCCACTACATCCTGGGCCCGGAGTGCCGCGCGTTCGAGGCGGAGCTGGCGGGGTACGTGGGCGTCCGCCACGCCGTCCTCACCAGCTCGGGCACCGCGGCGCTGTGGATGGGGTTCCGGGCGCTCGGCGTCAAGGCTGGCGACGAGATCCTGGTGCCCGCGCACACGGCGTTCCCCACGGTCGAGGCCATCTGTGCGGCCGACGCGACCCCGGTGTTCGTGGACGTCGACCCCTGGTACACGCTCGACCCCGTGGACGCGGCGACGAAGATCACCCCGCGGACGGTCGGCATCGTGCCGGTCCATCTCTACGGTCAGCCGGCCGACCTCGCCGGCGTGCGCGATCTCGTGTCGCGGTTCGGCCTCTGGATGGTCGAGGACTGCTGCCAGGCCCACGGCGCCGCGTGGGACGGGCGGCGCGTCGGGAGCTTCGGCCGCGCCGCGGCGTTCTCGTTCTATCCGTCGAAGAACCTCACGGTGATGGGCGACGGCGGCGCGCTCGTGACGGACGACGAGGAGATCGCCGCCCGGGGCCGCCGCTTCCGCGATCACGGGCGGACGAGCAAGGACCTGCACGTGGAGCTGGGCTTCAACCTCCGCTTCAACGAGATCCAGGCCGCCGTGGGTCGGGTGCTGCTCGGGCGGCTCGACGCCATGAACGAGCGGCGGCGCGCGCTCGCCGGGCGCTACGCGGAGCGGCTGGCGGGGCTGCCGATCGTCCTCCCCGCCGAGCGGCAGCGCGCGCGTCACGTCTATCACCTCTACGTCGTCCGCGCGCCGCGGCGGGCGGAGCTCGCCCGGGTCCTCGGCGAGCGCGGGATCCAGACCGGTGTGCACTACCCGGTCCCGACGCACCGCCAGCCGGCCGTCGAGCGCTTCGCCCCGCCGCCGCTCCCCGAGACCGAGCGGCTCGCGGACGAGATCCTCACGCTGCCCCTGTCGGCCGGCCACACGGACACCGAGATCGACGAGGTCGCGGGCGCGGTCCGGGCGTTCTTCAGAGCCTGATGGCCGCCGCGCTCCGCATCCTCCAGCTCTACCCGAAGTCGGACTACTTCACGGGCGCGGCGATCCAGCTCCGCGACCTCGCGCTGGGCCTGGCCGAGCGCGGCCACCGGGTGACGGTCGCGACCCCGCCGAGCCCCCCGTGGGCCCGGCGGCTCGCGGGGACCCCGGTCGAGCACGCCGTGATCCCGATGCGCCGAGCGTGGGATCCCCGCGCGGTCTGGCGCCTGGCGCGGCTCCTGCACGCCCGCGACATCCAGGTGGTGCACGCCCACAAGGGACGCGCGCGCACGCTCGCCTGGCTCGCGGGGCTCCTCGGCCCGCGGCCCGTGCTCGTCCTCAACCGCGGCGTGAGCTTCCGGCCGACCGCCCTGAGCCGCATCGGCTACACGAGCCGGCGCGTCCACGCGATCGTCGCGGTGTGCGAGTCGATCAAGCGCGGCCTCGTCGCGGCCGGCGTGCCCGCCGGGAAGATCGAGGTCATCTACTCGGGGACGGACACGGCGAGGTTCCATCCGGGGGTCGACGGCACCCGGGTCCGCCGCGAGCTGGGCCTCGGGGCGGCGCACTTCCTCGTGACGCAGATCGGCGTCCGCTCCTGGCGCGGCTGGAGCGACCTGCTGGACGCGATGGTCCCCGTGGCCCGGCGCGTCGAGACGGCGCGCCTGCTCTTCGTGGGGGCGCCGCCGCCCCGCGTGGCGGAGCTCGGCGAGCGCGCGCGCGCGCGCGGCCTCGGCGACCGGGTGCTCGTGCTCGGCCATCGCGAGGACATCCCCGAGATCCTCGCCGCCTCGGACCTGGTCGCCGACGCCTCGTACGCGGGGCTCGGGATCACCGGCTCCATCCGCGAGGCGCTCGCCTGCGAGCGGCCGGTCGTCGCGACGCGGGTCGAGGGTATGCCGGAGCTGGTGCTCGCCGGCGAGACGGGGGTGCTCGTGCCGCCCCGCCAGCCCCCGGCGCTCGCCGAGGCGATCCTGGCGCTCCACGAGAACCCGACTCGGCGGCAGGAGCTGGCGCGCGCTGGACGGAAGCGCGTCGAGACGCACTTCTCCCTCCGCGCCAAGATCGACGCGACCGACGCGCTCTACCGCCGCCTCGTCGCGGCGGGCGGATCCGCATGACGCGCGCGCTCCCGCTCTACCGGCGGCTCTTCGCCTACCTCAAGCCGCACGTGCCCATGCTCGTGGTCGGGGGGCTCCTGGCCCTGGTCGTCGCCGCAATGGAGGGCGCCATCGCGTGGCTGGTCAAGCCGGCGATGGACGACATCTTCCTCCAGCGCGACGTCGCGATGCTCCGGGTCATCCCGCTCCTGCTGCTCGGGGCCTACGCCTGCAAGGGGCTGGCCCGCTACGGCCAGTCCTACCTGATGGCCGCGGCCGGCGAGCGGGTGATCGCGGCGCTCCGCCGAAACCTCTACGTCCACATCCAGCAGATGTCGCTCTCCTTCTTCGCCGATCTCCACTCGGCCGAGCTGATGTCGCGCATCGTGACGGACGTCAACCGGCTCGCGCGTCTCTCGTCCACCGTGATGGTGATGGCCATCCGGCAGATCGCGACGGTCGTGGCGCTCCTGGGCGTCATGTTCGCGCGCGAGTGGCTCCTCACGCTGATCGCGATCGTCATCTTCCCGTTCGTCGGCGTCGCCGTCCGCGTGATCGGCCGCCGCCTCTACCGCATCAACAGACGGTCGCAAGAGAAGATCGCCGAGCTGAACGTGCTCCTGCACGAGGCGTTTTCCGGGACGAAGATCGTCAAGGCCTTTGGGCGCGAGGCCCACGAGGCGGAGCGCTTCGACCGGGTCAACCGGCGCCTGCTCGACCTGTCGCTGAAGGACCACCGCACCGACGAGATCACCGAGCCGCTCATGGAGGTGCTCGGCGCGCTCGGCATCATGGGCGCGCTCTGGTACGGCGGCCACCAGGTGATCAGCGGCGCCATGACGCCGGGCACGTTCTTCTCGTTCGTCGCGGCCGTCGCGCTTCTCTACGGCCCGGTGCGCCGCCTCTCGCGGATCATGAACACGGTCCAGCAGTCGACGGCCTCGCTGGAGCGGGTCTTCGAGCTGCTCGACACGCGCCCGGCGATCACCGACCGCCCGCACGCGGTGACGCTCCCGGGCTTCTCCGAGGCGATCCGTTTCGAGGACGTCGATTTCCGGTACCCGGGCTCGGACGATCTGACGCTCCGGGACATCTCGCTCACCATCCGCAAGGGCGAGGTGGTGGCGTTCGTCGGCATGAGCGGCGCCGGCAAGTCGACCCTCATGGATCTCCTACCCCGCTTTCACGACGTGAGCCGGGGCCGGATCACCATCGATGGCCACGACCTCCGGGACGTCACGCAGACCTCGCTCCGCGCCCTCCTCGGCATCGTGACCCAGGAGACCTTCCTCTTCAGCGACTCCGTCTACTACAACATCGCCTACGGGCGCCCCGACGCCGCCCCGGCCAACGTGGTGCGGGCGGCCCGGCAGGCGCACGCCGACGACTTCATCACCGCGTGTCAGGAGGGCTACGAGACGCTCGTCGGCGAGCGGGGGGTGCGGCTCTCCGGAGGACAGCGCCAGCGCGTCGCCATCGCCCGGGCGTTCCTGAAAGACCCGCCGATCCTCATCCTCGACGAGGCGACCTCGGACCTCGACGCCGAGAGCGAGTTCATGGTGCAGCAGGCGCTGGCAGAGCTGATGCGCGGCCGGACGGTGCTGGTGATCGCGCACCGGCTCGCCACCGTGCGCAACGCCGACCGCATCGTCGTCGTCCACGAGGGGCGGATCGCCGACGTGGGGAGCCACGAGGCGCTGCTCGCCCGGGACGGTCTCTACCGGCGCCTCTACGCGCTGCAGATGGAAGGCGTCGCCGGGTCGGGGGCCGTCGAGGCCCCCGCCGACGAGACTACCGCTCGCGGAAGCGGTTGACGATCGGCAGCCGCCAGTCGCGCCCGAAGGCGCGCGGCGTGAGCTTGACGCCGATCGGTCCCTGGCGGCGCTTGTACTCGTTCCGGTCGACCATGGCCACGACCGCCCGCACGGTCTCCGGGGCGAAGCCGCGGGAGATGATCTCCTGCGCGCCCCGGTCCTCCTCGACGTAGGCCTCGAGGATCGCGTCCAGCTCGGCGTAGGGCGGCAGCGTGTCCTGGTCGCACTGGCCCGGCCGGAGCTCCGCGGAGGGCGGGCGCTCGAACACGGCGTCGGGGATCAGCCGCCGCCCCGCGCGGCTGTTCACGTGGCGCGCCAGGTCGTAGACGAGGGTCTTCGGCACGTCCTTGATCACCGCGAACCCGCCCGCCATGTCCCCGTAGAGGGTCGTGTAGCCGGCGCCGTACTCGCTCTTGTTGCCGGTCGTCAGGACGAGCCAGCCGAACTTGTTCGAGAGCGCCATCAGGAGGTTACCGCGAACGCGCGCCTGGATGTTCTCCTCGGTGACGTCCTCCCGGAGTCCCTTGAACGTCTTCGCGAGGCTCCGCTTGTACGCGCGGAAGATGGGCGTGATGGGCGCCGTCTGGAACTCGATGCCGAGGTTCCTCGCGAGCTTCCGGGCGTCCCGCCGCGTGCCGGCGGACGAGTAGGGTGACGGCATCGTCACGCCCGTGACGTTCTCACGTCCCAGCGCTTCCACGGCGATCGCCGCGACGAGTGAGGAGTCGATGCCGCCCGAGAGCCCGATCACCACCCGCTTGAAGCCGTTCTTCCGCACGTAGTCACGGGTGCCGACCACCAGCGCCCGGAACACCTCCGCCACGGCCTCGAGCGGCGGCTCCACCCGGGCCGCGACCCCCACCACGGGCTCGGCGGCCGGGAGCGGCGACAGCGCGACGCGCGTCACCGCCGGCGTCGCCTGGAGCTTCTCCTTCCGGCGCCGGGAGTCGTGGAGGCGCGCGCGGAACACGGACTCGAGGTCCAGGTCGGCGACGACGAAGTCCTCCTCGAAGGCCCGGCCCCGCGCGATCAACTCGCCACGCTCATCGAAGAACATGCTGCCGCCGTCGAAGACCAGCTCGTCCTGGCCGCCCACCATGTTGACGAACCCGAGGCAGACGAGATCGTCCGCGGCGCGGGTCGCGATCATCTTCTCGCGGAAGTGGGCCTTGCCCGCGTGGAACGGCGAGCCGTTGATCGTCACGATCAGCTCGGCGCCGGCGAGCGCCTGGCGGGTCGCGGGCCCGGTGGGGTACCAGATGTCCTCGCAGATGTTGACGGCGAAGGTCGTGTCGTCCACCGTGAAGATCGGCGTGTCCGTCCCGGCCTGGAAGTAGCGGTTCTCGTCGAACACGCCGTAGTTCGGCAGGTACCGCTTGTGGTAGACGCCCGCGAGGGCGCCGTCGTGGAGGACCGCCGCGGCGTTGAAGATGTCGTCGCGCTTGTCGACGAAGCCGACCACGACGCTGAGTCCGCGTGAGGCGCGGGCGACCTCGTCGAGCGCACGCAGGTTTGCCTCGATGAAGGACGGCTTGAAGACGAGGTCCTCCGGCGGATAGCCCGGGATCGCGAGCTCCGGGAAGGCGACCAGGGCGCAGCCGCGGGCCCGCGCCTCCCCCATCCCGTCGAGGATTTTCCGCACGTTGCCCTCGAAGTCCCCGACCGTCGGGTTGATCTGGGCGAGCCCCGCGCGGAATCGCTTCACAGCGTCATTGTACCAGCGCGGGGCGGGGGTCCGAATGCATTGTCAACGCCGGTGCACCGTGGTATCTCCTGGTATTCCACCGCGCCGCTCGCGGCTGAGGAGGACGCCTCATGAAACCCTGGTCCTGGCTGACCCTGGCCCTCGTCCTGACGGTTGCCGCGGTCGTCCCGGTCGACGCCCAGCCGAAGGACACGCTGGTCGTCGCCCTGGTGTCGCACGCGCCAACGCTCGATCCCCACATGCACTTCGAGCGAGTCGGCATCCTCGTCAACATCAACATGTTCGACTCGCTGCTGCACAAGAACGCACGGCTCGAGTACGAGCCCTCGCTGGCGACCTCCTGGCGGCCGCTCAGCGACACGCTCTGGGAGTTCAAGCTGCGCAAGGGCGTCAAGTTCCACAACGGCGACGTCGTGACCGCGGAGGACGTCCGGTACTCCTTCGACCGGGTGCTGGAGCCCGGCAAGACCGCGAAGAAGTCGCCCCAGTACGGCAACATCCGCGCCATCAAGGAGGTCCGGATCGTCGATCCCGACACCGTCCACATCGTCACCGACAAGCCCTTCCCCCTCCTCCTCGAGCGGCTCGTCTTCTTCCCCATCGTTCCCCGGAAGCACATCGAGAAGGTCGGCGAGCAGGCGTTCGGCACGACCGCGACGGTCGGCACCGGGCCCTGGAAGCTCGTCGAGTGGAAGCGCGACCAGTACGTCCGGCTGGAGGCGTTCGACGACCACTGGCGCGGGAAGCCCCAGTTCAAGCACCTCGTCATCCGCGCCATTCCCGAGATCGCGACGCAGGTGGCCGAGCTGAAGACCGGCGGCGTCGACCTCATCCGGAACGTGTCCGCGGACCTCGTGCCCGAGCTCAAGTCGCACCCGCAGGCTTACGTCAGCTCGGCGCCCATCCTGCGCGTCCACTACGTCGAGTTCGACATGCGGAACCCGCCGCTGGACAAGAAGCTCGTCCGCCAGGCGGCGAACTACGCGATCGACAAGCAGGCGATCATCCAGAAGATGCTGGGCGGCCTGGGCCGCCAGGTCGCGACGGTCGTCCAGCCGCCGGCCTTCGGCCACGACGCCGAGGTCAAGCCCTACCCGTACGACCCGAAGAAGGCCAAGGAGCTGCTCGCCCAGGCCGGGTACCCGAGCGGCGTCGACATCACGCTCCACAGCGCGTTCGTCGAGTTCCGGCCGGTGTTCGAGGCGATCGCCCAGATGCTCACCGACGTCGGTCTCCGCACCACGCCGAAGATCTGGGATCCGGGCCCCGCCTGGAACAAGTTCCTCCAGGGCGAGGGCAAGGCGACGCACGGGTACTACGGGAGCTGGGGCAACTACTCCGTCTTCGACGCCGACGCTGTCCTCCACCCGCTCTACCACACGGAGCCCGGGAGCTGGATCGGCAAGTGGTACACGCGCATCGAGGGCCTCGACGCGCTCATCGACGAGGCGCGCTCGACCGTGGACCAGGCCAAGCGCAAGCGGATCTACTCCCAGATCCAGCGGATGATCAGGGAGGAAGCGCCGGCGATCTTCCTGTGGACGCAGTTCGACACCCTGGCGCTCTCGAGGAAGGTGGACTACCAGGCCCGCGGGGACGAGTGGCTCTGGCTGTTTGACGCCAAGCCCAAGCGCTGAGGAGGAGCGCCGGGCGCCGCACGGGCCATGACGACGCTCGTCGCTCGGCGAGTCGTCCGGCTCCTGATCGTCATCGCGGGCGTCTCGCTCGTCACCTTCTCGATCCTCCAGGTCAGCGGCGACCCGGTGGCGCTCATGATGCCCGAGGCGCCCGAAGCCGACCGGGCGGCGCTGCGCGAGGCGCTCGGCTTCAACGCGTCGCTCGCGACGCAGTTCGCGCGCTTCCTCGGGAACAGCCTGCGGGGGGACTTCGGCAGGTCCTTCTACCACCGGACGCCCGCGCTCGGCCTCGTGCTCGAGCGGATGCCGACCACGCTGACGCTCACCGCCCTCGCGATGCTGCTGGCGCTCGGGGTCTCGATTCCCCTCGGCATCTACAGCGCCGTCCGGCGTGACTCGCTCGTCGATCACGTCGCGACGATCGTGGTCTTTCTCGGGCAGTCGATGCCGGTGTTCTGGACCGGGATCATGCTCATCCTGCTCTTCGCCGTCCAGTGGCGGCTCCTGCCGGTGTCGGGCTGGGGCAGCTGGTCGGCGGCGGTGCTCCCCGCGGTGACGCTCGGGACCTTCTCGGCGCCGCTCCTGCTGCGAATCGTCCGCTCGAGTATGCTCGAGGTCATCAACCTCGACTACGTCCGGACGGCCCGGGCAAAGGGCCTCTCCGAGCGGTTGGTGATCTGCCGGCACGCGCTGACCAACGCGGCGCTGCCCCTCGTCACCGTCGCTGGCCTCCAGTTCGGCCTGCTCCTGGGCGGCGCGGTGATCACGGAGACGGTGTTCGCGGTCCCGGGCGTCGGCCGGCTGATCGTGGGCGCGATCAGGCAGCTCGACTTCCCCGTCGTTCAGGCGGGGGTGTTCCTGCTGGCGATGATCATCGTCAGCGTGAACTTCATGGTCGACCTGCTCTACATCTACCTGAACCCCACGATCAGGGTGCGCTAGCCAGAGCCGGCGATGGCGGTCGGCGCCCTCTCACCGCCCGGGGTCACCTACGCCGCGCCCGGTGCCCGACGCCGCGACCGGTCGCGCGTGTGGCGGAAGCTCCTCAGGAACCCGATCGCCCTGCTCGGAGGCCTCGCCCTCCTCGTCGTGATCGGCGCCGCGATCGGCGCGCCCTGGGTCGCGCCGCACGACCCCACGAAGCAGAGCCTGGTGCGCCGGTTCACGCCGCCCGTGTGGGCCCACGACGGCAGCGCCACCCACCTGCTCGGCACCGATCAGGTGGGCCGCGACATGCTGAGCCGCATCATCCACGGGGCCCGGATCTCGCTCGTCGTGGGCGTCTCCGCCGTGGTCGTGAGCCTCGTCGTCGGCGTGATCCTCGGGCTCCTCAGCGGGTATCGCGGCGGGCGGGTCGACACCGTCATCATGACGATCGTCGACATCACGCTGTCGTTTCCCCAGCTCCTCCTGGCGCTCGCCTTCGTGGCGGCGCTGGGGCCGAGCCTGCTCACGATCATCGTGGTGCTCGGGCTCACGGGCTGGGAGCGCTACGCCCGCGTCGTGCGCGCCGAGGTCCTGGTCCTCAGGGAGAAGGATTTCATCGAGGCTGCGCGCGCGATGGGCGTCTCGCCGACGCGCACTCTCCTCAGGCACCTGCTCCCCAACACCTTCTCGTCGATCATCGTCATGTCGACGCTCCAGGTCGCGCAGGCGATCCTCCAGGAGGCCGCGCTCTCCTTCCTCGGCGTCGGCACCGGCAGCGCCTACCCGACGTGGGGTCAGATGATCGCGCTCGGGAGGGACTTCGTGAGCGTCGCCTGGTGGCTCTCGACCTTTCCGGGCCTGGCGATCCTGACGACGGTCCTGGCGATCAATCTCGTCGGCGACCGGCTCCGCGACGCCCTCGACCCGCGGGTGCTGTGACGGGCCCGGGTGGTATCATAGCGGCCCGATGCCGGCCAAGATTCCCTGGCTGCCCTCGCACGTCCCCGAAGGCGCCCACCCCGAGACGTGCTCGCACTGCGGGCGGCGCGCGGTGATCCCGTGGACGCTGCGCCGGGACGATCGGACGAAGGTGGTGTTCCGTACCTGGGTGTGCACGGAGTGCCAGGTCACCGCGGAGCGACCCGAGCCGGAGTAACCCCCGCTAGAGGGTGTTGACGAAGTCGATGAGCTGGCGCAACCGCGCGTAGGACGTGCGGTTGAAGGGCAGGATCAGGCGGGGCAGGTCGGGATACTCCTCCAGCTCCTGCGCCACCGGCCCCGGCGCCTGGTCGACCGGACCCTTCAGGATGTCCTCGAAGCGACGCTGGAGCTCGCCGACCGCGACCGCGGGCAGGGCGCGCCGGATCCGGAGAACCAGGTTCGGGTGGACGATGCGCGCCGAGTGGAAGACGCGGTAGAAGGTCGTCAGCTCCCGCACCGCCGCGTCGACCGTGTCCACGATCCGGTAGAGGGTCGTGTCCCGCTCCTCGATGAGCCCCTGCGCGACGAGCCCGCCGCGGACCCAGTCGTCCCACCTCCGCCAGTAGGGCATCGGCCCCGCCTCGACGAGGACGACGGGGATGATCGTGGCCTTGCCCGTCTGCATCAGCGTGAGGAGCTCGAAGGTCTCGTCCATCGTGCCGAAGCCGCCGGGGAAGAGCGCCACCGCGCTGGCCTCCCGCACGAGGAAGAGCTTGCGCGTGAAGAAGTACTTGAACGTGATCAGCTTGGGGTCGGACGCGATCCACGGGTTCGCTTCCTGCTCGAAGGGCAGCCGGATGTTCAGCCCGAAGCTCTGCTCCCCCCCCGCCCCTTGCTGCGCGGCGCCCATGATGCCGGCGCCGGCGCCCGTGACGACCATCCACCCTTCCTTCACCATCCGCTCGCCGAACTGCCGGGCCGCCGCCGCCGCGGGCCCGTCGGCCGGCATGCGCGCGGAGCCGAACACCGTCACCTTGTGGACGTGCCGATAGGGCGCGAAGACCTTGAAGCTGTAGCGCAGCTCCTTGAGCGCGGTGTTGGTGATCCGGAGCGCGCCCGTCGGCGCGCCGTCCTCGTGGAGCTTCAGCACGGTCGTCAGGAGCTGCTGGTAGTAGATGCGCACGTCCCCCGGGACGCCGGCCGCCTCGAGCAGCTCGAGGATCTCGCGGTTGGCGGCTTCGCTCTGGAGCTGGTAGCGGCGAACCTCACTCATGGTCCGAGTATACCGTCATCGCTCGGGTCCCCCGACCGTGAGCCAGCGCGCCCGGCACCTTGGTCATCCTCCCGCCCCATGGTACGGTGGCGCGTGTCGCCCGCGGCCCTCCGCTCCCTCGTCCTCGTCCTGCACATCCTGATCGGCGCCGCGGGACTCGTCCTCGGCCCCATCGCCATGTACGCGGCGAAGCGGCCGGGGCTCCACACCCGGGCCGGCGAGATCTACCACTGGCTGATGCTCGTCGTCTGCCTCTCGGCCGCGCTCCTCGCCTGGCTCGACTGGCAGCGGCTCTGGTGGTTCCTGCCGATCGCCGCCGGCTCCTACGCCTTCGCGCTGTTCGGGTACGTCGCCGCCAAGCGGCGCTGGCGCCAGTGGCTGGTGGCCCACATCGCCGGCCAAGGAGGCTCGTACATCGCCATGACGACGGCGCTCCTGGTCGTCAACTGGAAGTCGCTGACGGGGGTGAGCGGCATCGGCGCGCCGTGGCCATGGATCCTGCCGACGCTCGTGGGCACGCCGCTGATCGCGTGGGTTAATCGCCAGGTGCGGCTCGGCAAGCGTCCAAAGCTCTGACGGGTCCCCGCCGCTCCCGCGCGCCCCGCGTGATATCATCGGGCAGCTTTTTTGAAAGGAGACCCTCGATGCGCCGACTCACGTTCAGCGTGTGCTGCGTCGCTCTCGCGCTCCTCGCCGTCTCCTCCGGGTTCGCGGCGTACCCCGACCGCCCCGTCAAGCTGATCGTGCCCTGGGCGGCCGGCGGCGACACGGACTCGATCTTCCGGCCGTTCGTGCCCCAGCTCCAGAAGCATCTCGGCGCCACGGTGGTCATCGCCAACGTGACCGGCGCGTCGGGGACCGTGGGAGCGCGCGAGGCCAAGGGCTCGCCCCCGGACGGCTACACGCTCTACGCGATCCACGACTACATCCACTCGACCTATTACACGGGCGTGGCCGACGTCGCCTACTCCGACTTCGAGCCGGTCTGCACGGTGTCCAACACGCCCTCCGTCCTCACGGCGAGCCCGAAGACGAAGTGGTCCTCCTGGCAGGAGCTCCTCGGCGACGCGAAGGCGCGCCCGGGCCAGATCAGCGTCGGCGCCACGCTCGGCTCGACCAGCCACTTCTTCCCCGCGCTCATCGAGAAGGCCGCGGGCATCAAGTTCAAGTACGTCTCCTACGAGGGCCTGGCGCCCCGCATGAACGCGATCCTGGGCGGCCACATCGACCTCACCGACTCCAACCTGACGCAGAAGGGGAAGGTCGACGCCGGCCAGCTCAAGTTCCTCGCGATCGGGACGGAGAAGCGGCTGCCCGAGGTGCCGAGCGTGCCGACGCTCAAGGAGCTGGGAGTCAACGTCGTCTACGCGGTGACCCGCGGGCTCGTGGTCCCCAAGGGAACGCCCGGGGACATCGTCGCAAAGCTCGAGGCCGCGTGCGCGAAGGCGACCGCCGAGCCGAAGTTCGGCGAGGACATGGCCAAGCAGGGCACCTTCGTCCGCTTCATGGACCGGAAGGCGTACGCGGAGTTCTTCAAGCAGAACGACGAGCTGAACAAGACGCTGGCGCGCGACCTCGGGCTCCTCAAGCGGTAGCGGGCCGGCCACGCGCGTGATCGGACGCGACGGCGCCGCCGGCCTCGCCTGTCTCGCGGGGTCGGTGCTGCTGCTGGTGTTGACCCGCGGGCTGCCCCAGGCGGCGCTCGTGCCTATCGGACCGGCGTTCTACCCGAGGATCCTCCTCGCGATCACCGCGTGCCTGAGCCTGGTGCTGGTCGTGTCGGACCTCCGGCCGGCGAACCGCGCCCGCGCGGCGGCGCCCGTCCGGTACCGGCTCGTGATTCTCACCTTCCTCGTCTTCGCGGGCTACGTCCTGGCGCTCCCCCACCTCGGCTACCGGATCGCCACGTTCGCCTTCGTCACGATCCTCCAGGCGACGCTCGAGCCGCCGCAGCGACCGGCGCGGTGGGCGCTCGTGCTCGCCGTCGCCCTCCTGACGACGCTCGTCACCTACTACGTGTTCGAGGGCTACCTGTCGGTGCTGCTGCCCCGGGGTCGGCTCACCGGGTTCTGACCGGTGCTCACCCAGCTGCTCGGAAGCCTGGGCGAGGTCCTGCACCTCCAGTACCTCCTGCCGCTCGCGATCGGGACGTGGGCCGGTCTCATCGGCGGCTCGATCCCCGGCGTCACGATCACGATGACCATCATCCTCGTCCTGCCCTTCACCTTCGGCCTCGATCCTCTGCAGGGGCTCGCGACGATGACCGGGGTCTACGTGGGCGGCTGCGCGGGCGGGCTCGTCTCGGCCTGCCTCCTCGGGATCCCCGGCACCCCCTCGGCGATCGCGACGACCTTCGACGGCTTCCCGATGACCAGGAAGGGGGAACCGGGCCGCGCCATGTGGCTCGGCACGTGGGCCTCCTGCGCCGGCGGCCTCCTGGGCGCGGTGTTCCTGATCGGCGCCACCGTTCCGCTGGCCCGGTTCGCCCTCCAGTTCGGGCCGTGGGAGTACTTCTCCCTCTTCATCTTCGCGCTGTCGATGGTCGCCGGCCTCACCGAGCAGTCGCTCCTCAAGGGCTTCCTCTCGGGTGCGCTCGGGCTCATCGTGACCACCATCGGCGCCGACCCCATCATGGCGGTGCCCCGCCTGAACTTCGGGTCGGAGTTCCTGCGCTCCGGCTTCCAGTTCCTCCCGATCCTCATCGGTATCTTCGCCTTCGCGCAGATCATGACCGACATCGAGCGGATGGGCACGGGCCGAGCGCCGGAGGCGGTCGCAACGCCGAGCCTCGCCGTCTCCCACCTCTCGGTCATCTGGGAGATCCTGCGCCGCCCGTTCCTGCTCCTCTGGTCGACCGTGATCGGCATCCTGATCGGCGTCCTGCCGGCGATCGGCGGGAGCGCCGCCAACGTCATGGCGTACGACCAGGCGAAGAAGTTCTCGAGGCACCCCGAGAAGTTCGGCACCGGGATCCCGGAGGGCATCATCGCCGCCGAGTCCTCCAACAACGCCAACGTCGCCGGCTCGCTCGTGACGATCATGGCCTTCGGCATCCCGGGGGACGCGGTCACCGCCGTCATGCTGGGCGCCATGATCATCCACGGGATCCAGCCCGGGCCGCTCTTCATCGCCCAGCAGCCGCGCGTCGCCTACGGGATCTTCGCCGCGTACCTCCTCGCCCACCCGATCATGATCGTGCTCCAGTGGCTCGGCGCGCGCTTCTACCTCCGGGTCGTGCAGATCCCGAAGTCGATCCTCATCCCGATCGTGCTGGTCTTCTGCGTCGTCGGCGCCTATGCCCTGAACAACATCATCGACAACGTTTACGTGCTGCTCCTCTTCGGCGTCCTGGGCTACCTCCTGGTGAAGTTCAGCTTTCCGCTGGCGCCACTCATCCTCGGCGTGATCCTGGGCGACCAGATTTAGATCAACCTCGTCCGGGCGTTAATGACCGACGCGAACCCGTGGCTCTTCGTGACGCGCCCCATCTCGGGCGCGATGCTGGCGCTGTCGGTCGCGTCGGTCGTGCTGGCGCTCTGGCAGCACCGCCGCCAGTATCGCCGCGGCGGGGCTCCGGCGGAGGCGTCGGACACCGACTTCTGACCTGCTGCGGCGGGGCGGTCAGCGGCCCGCTTGCTCCCCGGCCCGGACCCGGTCTCCCGTTACCCGGTGAGGAGCCGGACGAGGAGCCAGGCGGCCGCGGCGATCAGGGCCGAGGCGGGGATCGTGAACACCCACGCCCAGAGGATCCGCCCGGCGACGCCCCACCGCACCGCGGAGAAGCGCTGCGTGGCCCCCACGCCCATGATCGAGCCGCTGATCGTGTGCGTGGTGCTCACCGGGATCCCGCCGATCGCCGTCCCGATCAGCGTGATCGCCCCGGCCGTCTCGGCGCAGAAGCCGCCGACGGGCCGGAGCTTGGTGATGCGCATGCCCATGGTCTTGACGATCCGCCAGCCGCCCGCCATCGTGCCGAGGGCGAGCGCGGCGTGCGCCGCCAGGATGACCCAGAAGGGCACGTAGAACTCGGGGCCGAGATGGCCCGTGGTGAAGAGCAACACCGCGATGATCCCCATCGTCTTCTGCGCGTCGTTGGTGCCGTGGCCCAGGCTGTAGGCGGCGGCCGAGACGAGCTGGCCCCGGCGGAAGACCTTGTCCACGCGTCCGGGCGTCTCGTCCTTGAAGGTCCACAGCGTCAGGAGCATCAGCGCGAAGCCGGCGACGAGCCCGATCAGCGGCGCCAGGATCATGAACGCGCCGATCTTCAGGAGCCCGCTCGCGATCAGGGCCTCGGGGCCCGCCTTGACGACCGCGGCGCCCGCGAAGCCGCCGATGAGCGCGTGCGAGGAGCTGGTGGGGAGCCCCCAGTGCCACGTGATGAGGTCCCACACGATCGCGCCGACGAGCCCCGCCAGGATCACCCACTGGTCCACGACGCTCGCCTCCACGACGCCCTTCCCCACCGTCCGCGCGACGCTCACGCCGAAGCCGAACGCGGCCACGAAGTTGAAGAACGCCGCCCACACCACCGCCTGGAGCGGGGTGAGCACGCGCGTCGAGACGACGGTGGCGATCGAGTTGGCGGCGTCGTGGAAGCCGTTGATGAAGTCGAAGACGAGGGCGACGAGGACGATGAAGACGAC
>JACQWC010000050.1 GCA_016209635.1 Candidatus Rokuibacteriota bacterium
CGTCGCTCGCGCTCAAGAGCGCCTCAGCGTGACCGCCCATCCCGACCGTGCCATCGATCACCCATCCCTCGCCGCGCGGCCGCAGAAGAAACACGACCTCGTCGACGAGCACCGGAACGTGAACCGCTACACCCCCAAGCTGGCGAGCTTGTCGAACAGCGACGGCAGCTTCGGCTGCTCGTTGCGCTCGTACTCTTCGAACCGGGCGCGATCCCACACCTCGAACTGCGGCAAGCCGCCGCCGACCAGCGTCACCTCCTTCTCGAGCCCGGCCTGCTGGCGCGCATCCTGGGGCAGCAGGATCCGTCCCGCGCCGTCGAGCGTGACGTCCTTGGCGCGCGACATGTAGAGACGGCTGATCTCGCGCACCTCGGGATTGAACCGCGACTGCTCGCGCAGCTTCGTCTCCAAGCGTTGCCACTCTTCCAGCGGATGCACCTCGAGGCAGTGATCGTTCGGCACGACGACGAGGTGTCCGTCGTACTGCGCGAGCACATCCCGGAATTTCGCCGGGACGCTCAAGCGCCCTTTCGGATCGATCGTGTGCCGATAGCGCCCTCTAAACATGTCCCTTCAGCAGGGAGAGATGGGACCCTGTTAGCCCTTCATCCCACTATGCCCCACTTGGATCGGCAGATTAGCGTTACCGGGAAGGTCGTGTCAAGGAAAAATATGTGATTTTTCGGAGGATTCTGGCCGTGAGCTCAACGGGCGAGGGGTGGTGTCATCGATCCCACTCCCACCCACCTGCTGGTGCTAGCGGGGTCTCCTGAGCCCGGTCAGCGAGGTCGGTGGTGCGGCTATCGGTTTCGGAGGCGCACCCGGGTGGTGAGTGTCGTGAGGCCGGCACCGCCCGCGTCCTCGGCGCCCTCGGTCACGAGCGTGATCGCGACGGTTCTGATCTCGCCCGGCACCTGCACGGGCTGGCCCCGTCCGTCCAGGTACTCGAGCACGAGGCTCCGCACGCCGTTGACCACGGGCTGGGCGCCGCCGCCGGCGTCGCGGCGCAGGACCGTCCGGTCCAGGCGCCAGGCGACCGTCTCGCCGCGGCCGGTCGTCGCCCCGTCGCCGTCGAGATCGAGCTGGAGGACGATGCGCTCCCGCTCCGCGGCGGTGATCGCGTCGAACGCGCCACCGCCCGCGCCCGCGCCGCGGATCTCCCTCGCCAGGCGCTCGAGCGCGATCCGCCCGTTCTGCTGCGCCTCGACGCGGGCGGCGCCGATCGTGTACGCCTGCTGGCCCTGCTGGAGCGCGGCGAGCGTTCCCGAGAGCGCGAGGCCGACGAGGGCGAGGACCGTCAGGAGCTCGGCGAGGTTCACGCGGGCGAGCGTCGCCGCCGGCGCCGCCCGCGTCAATGCCCAGAGTTCGATACGGCTCCTACGGCAGGCGGACGACCGTCCAGCCGCGCCAGCGGACCTCCGCTTCTTCGAGGGAGCGGGCGCGCCGGCCGAAGCGGCGGCGCTCGGCGGCGGGCGGCTCGTCGCGCTGCCGGCGCTTCATCACCCGGCGGTCCAGGATCAGGTCCACGCCTTTCTCGTTCATGAGGAGCTTCCGGAGGACCTCGTACAGGTCCCGCCGCTCCTGCGACACGACGAACAAGAGGCGCTCCATGGCTCTTCCTCCTGGCCCGAGCCTACTCGAGCGGGGGATGCTGCTGGGCCCAGGGCCGGACGCGCTCGAACCCCGCCGAGGCGCGCAGGACGGTCGCGTCATCGAAGCGGCGGCCGACGATCTGCAGCCCGATCGGCAGGCCGTCCTTCGTGAAACCGCACGGCACCGAGGCGGCCGGCTGGCCGGTCATGTTGAACGGGAACGTGAACGGGATCCACGCGTACGCGGACACGGGCGTGCCCGCGATCTCGGTCGGGTTGTCGAGGCCGACCCTGAAGGGCGGGCAGGCGATCGTCGGGGTCACGAGGAAGTCGTATCGCTCGAAGAACGCCCGCGGGTGCTGCCACCAGGCGAGCCGGTCGAACCACGCCTGCACGTACTTCGTCGGCGGGTTCCGGAGCGTCGTCTCGATGATCCGGTAGAGCCCGGGGTCGATCTCCTCGCGGCGGTCCAGGTAGGGGGCCATGCGCGTGGCGATGCCGCCGCAGAAGATCTGCTCCCAGCAGTCGCGCGGCGACGGCCAGCGCGGGCTCACCGCGTCGACGCGGCAGCCGAGCTCGCCGAAGGCCTTCGCCGCCTTCGCGCACACGGCGCGGACCTCCGGGTCGACGGCCTCCACGAACCCGAGGTCGTCGCTGTACGCGACGCGCAGCCCCTCGAGGCTCCCGCGGAGCGCCTTCACGTAGTCCACGCGCGCGGCGGGGAGCGAGGCCTGGTCGCGCTCGTCGGGCCCCGCGCAGACGCTCAGCACGAGCGCGGCGTCGGCGACGGTGCGGGTCATCGGCCCGATGTGCGAGAGGCTCCACGCCCCGCTCGCGGGATAGGTCGGGATGCGCCCGAACGACGGTTTCAGGCCGTAGATCCCGGCGCAGGAGGCGGGGATCCGGATCGAGCCGCCCCCGTCGGTGCCGACGTGGAGCGGGCCCAGGCCCGCGGCCGCCGCCGCCGAGGCGCCGCCCGACGAGCCGCCGGGCGTCCGCTCGAGGTTCCAGGGATTCCGCGTGATGCCGAAGAGGAGGTTGTGGGTCGCGCCGATCCAGCCGAAGGTCGGCGTGTTGGTCTTGCCGAGCATGATGGCGCCGGCGGCCTTCAACCGCTCGACCATCGGCGCGTCCTCGGTCGGCAC
>JACQWC010000053.1 GCA_016209635.1 Candidatus Rokuibacteriota bacterium
GCCCAGCACTTCGCCATCGACGCCTCGTAGGTGTTCCCCGTGATCCCCGTGTCGACCTGGCGCGCCGCGGGGTGGCCCAGGAGCCGCCCGGCGTGGACCTGCATCGCCATGTCCGCGAGCATGAACAGGATGCCCTGGAAGCTCGCGATCGGCTGGCCGAACTGCTGGCGCTGCTTGGCGTAGTCGACGGCCGCGTCGAGCGCCGCCTGGCCGATGCCGACCGCCATGGCGCCCGTCGCGGGCCGCGTGATATCGAGGGTCCGCATGGCGATCCCGAACCCCTCGCCCTCCCCGCCGAGCCGCTGCTCGACGGGCACGCGGCAGTCGGTGAAGTGCAGGGCCACCGTCGGCGAGCCGCGGATGCCCATCTTCTTCTCCTTCTTGCCGACGGAGAACCCGGGCATGTCGGGCTCGACGAGGAACGCGGTGACTCCCTTGGCGCGCTTCGACGGGTCGACCGTGGCGAAGACGCAGATCACGCCGGCGTGGTCGCCGTTGGTGCACCACTGCTTGGAGCCGTTCAGGACGTAATGATCTCCCTTGCGGAGCGCGGTCGTGCGGAGGCTCGCCGCATCGGAGCCCGCGCCGGGCTCGGAGAGCGAGTACGCCGCCAGCAGCTCCCCCGTCGCCAGGCGCGGCAGGTACTTCTTCTTCTGCTCCTCCGTGCCGGCGATGAGGATCGGCAGCCCGCCGAGCGGCTGGTCGAGGTACTGGGTCGCGGACGCGGCGCACGCCCATGCGATCTCCTCGGTGGCGAGCGAGAGCGCCAGGCACCCCATGTCGCTGCCGCCGTACTCCTCGGGCACCCAGATCTCGAAGAGCCCGGCCTCGATGATGGCCCGCATGGACTCCTCCGGGTACGTCTCGGCTTCGTCCACGCGCGCCGCGTGCGGCGCGATCTTCTCTCGCGCGACCTTCCGCGCGAGGTCCCGGATCATCCGTTGCTCGTTCGTGAGATAGAAGAGGTCCCTCATCGTCGTGTCGCCCCCTGCCCCGCCGCTCGGGCCGGTCCGGCCGCCCTATTCTCGCCCGGCGGTGGCTCCGTTGCCAACCGCGTCGTGGGAGAGGTGGTGCCGCGACGGCGCTCAAAGAGGCACCGGCCGTGCTCGCGCCGCACCTGGGGATCTGGCGCCAATCGGTACAGTAGGCACTGGCCGCCCTGATGAAGGCCAGCTTGACCCTGTATAGACACGAGTCTAGACTGCCAGCATGAAAACCGCCCGCGCGAAGCTGTTCCAGAATGGCGGGAGTCAGGCGGTCCGGCTCCCGAAGGAGTGCCGGTTCACGGATCAGGGCGAGGTGTTGGTGCGTCGTGAAGGCCGTCGCGTCATCCTCGAGGCGGCGGATGAGTGGCCGGACAAGTTCCGGGCGTGCCTGGGCGCCTGGCGTGGGAAGATCCCCCGCCCGAGGCAGCAGCGCGTCCGGGATCTGCGTGATCCGTTCGCCTGATGCCACAGTACATGCTCGACACGGACACGGTGAGTTTTGCCCTCCGTGGTCAAGGACGGGTCGTGGCACGTCTGCTCGAACACCGCCCCTCGGAGCTCTGCATCAGCTCGATCACCCTCGCGGAACTGCGCTTCGGCGCCGAGACAAGACGATCACGGAAACTTCACCGCCTGATCAGTACGTTCGTGGAGACCGTAGCGGTTGTCTCGTTCGATCAGTCCGCCGCTGGTCGCTTCGCCACGGTCGCGGCCTCACTGGCTCGTCGTGGCGAACCGATCGGCACGTTCGACACCCTCATGGCGGCTCATGCTCTGTCGCTTGGGCTGACGTTCGTCACGAACAATACCCGGCACTTTAGGCGTGTCACGGGGCTTGAGACAGAAAACTGGGTTTGACCTCGTGGGCCGCCGAACAGCAGGCTTGAGCGGACCGGCCGCGCCGGCCGCTCAGCCTGAGCGTTGGGCAGACATAACATGACGCCGCCCTCGAACCTCACTCGCGTTGTGGTGGTCGGAACCAGTTGCGCCGGAAAAACCACGTTTGCGCGTCGGCTGGCGAGCGCCCTTGGCGCGCAGCACGTCGAGTTGGATTCACTCTACTGGGGCCCCGAGTGGACGCCGCGGCCCGACTTCCAGCAGGAGGTGCTCGCAGCAGCTCGGCAGCCTCGATGGGTGATCGACGGAAACTACTCGGCTGCGCGGGACATGATCTGGCGGCGCTGTACGGCCATCGTCTGGCTCGACTACCCCTTCGCGCGAGTCTTCTCACGGGCGCTTCGCCGCACGGTGCGCAGGGTCGTCACAGGTGAGCGCTTGTACTCCGGTAATCGCGAGACCATCGGGAGCGCGTTGTTCGATACCGAGGGAATCCCCTGGTGGGTGGTGCGAACCCATGGGAAGCGGCGCCGCGAGTATCCCGAACTCTTCAGGCGACCGGAATACCGTCATGCCGCCGTGATCCAGCTCCACACACCGGCGGCAGCCGAGGCATTTCTCGCGGAGGCGAGCGCGCGCACGGAATGCGGGACAGTCGCGAATCTGGCGCGCGCCGGAGCCGATTGACTTCGCCCCCGACACCCAGCCCACCCGAAGGGCCCGGTCGCCGGGAGGGTGACGCGGTGGCTCGTGAGCTTCGCCTGCACGCGTCGCACTGGGGCGCCTTCGAGGCCGAGGTCGAGAACGGCACGGTCGTCGCGGTCCACCCCTACCGGCATGATCGCGATCCCTCGCCGCTGCTGGCGAACATCCCCGGGAGCCTGCGGCACCGGGCCCGGATCGCGCAGCCGATGGTCCGCGCCGGCTGGCTCGACCGCGGTCCGGGTCCGGACGGGCGTCGGGGGGGCGAGCCGTTCGTGCCCGTGAGCTGGGCGACGGCGATCGACCTGCTGGCGCGCGATCTGCGCCGCGTCTACGCCGAGTATGGGGGGCAGGCCGTCTACGGCGGCTCCTACGGCTGGGCCAGCGCGGGGCGCTTCCACCACGCGCAGAGCCAGCTCCACCGCTTCCTCAACTGCCTCGGGGGCTTCGTCCGGGGGGAGCACACCTACAGCAACGGCGCGCTGACGGTGATCATGCCGCACGTCGTCGGGTCCACGCGCGACTTCCTCGACCGCGCGACCGCGTGGTCGGTGATCGAGCAGCACACCGAGCTCTTCGTCTGCTTCGGCGGCATCCCGCTCAAGAACACGATGGTAAGCCCCGGTGGCGCCAGCCGGCACCCAGCGCGCGAGCACCTTCGCGCGGCGAGGGCCCGCGGGGTGGAGTTCGTGTTGGTGAGCCCCATGCGCGACGATCTACCCGACTTCGTCGGCGCCGAGTGGCTCCCGCTCGTGCCCGGCACGGACGTCGCCGTCATGCTCGCCCTCGCGCACACCCTCGTCGCCGAAGGGCTTCACGACCGGGAGTTCCTCGACCGATACTGTGTCGGCTTTGACCGCTTCGAGAGCTATCTGCGGGGTGTGGGCGACGGCTGCCCGAAGACGCCGGAGTGGGCCGAGCGGCTCTCGGAGATCTCGGCTGAGACCATCCGGGCGCTCGCCCGGCGGATGGCCGCGAAACGAACACTGATCAACGTGAACTGGTCGCTCCAGCGCGTCGAGCACGGAGAGCAGGCGCCCTGGATGGCCGTGACCCTCGGCGCCATGCTCGGCCAGATCGGGCTGCCCGGCGGCGGTTTCGGCCAGGGCTACGGCTCTCTCGGGTACGTCGGCCGGGCGCCCCTGCGCGTCGGCCCGCCGGCCTTGCCGCAGGGGACGAACGCGGTCCGCGCCTTCATCCCCTTCGCCCGGGTGGCGGACATGCTGCTGCACCCCGGCGAGCCGTTCGACTTCAACGGGCAGCGGCTGGCGTATCCCGAGATCCGCCTCGTCTACTGGAGCGGCGGGAACCCCTTTCACCACCATCAGGATCTGGGGCGGCTGCGCCGCGCGCTCGCCCGGCCTGACACCATCGTCGTCCACGACCCGTTCTGGACACCGATGGCTCGCCACGCCGACATCGTGTTGCCCGCGACGATGACCCTGGAACGGAATGATCTCGGCGGGTCGCCCAACGACGCCTGCCTGATCGCCATGCGCCGGGCGGTCGAGCCCCACGCCCAGGCGCGGAACGAGTACGACATCTTCTCCGACCTCGCGGCCGCGCTCGGGCTGTGGGAACGCTTCACCGACGGTCGGGACGAGATGGCGTGGCTGCGCCATCTCTACGATGGCTGGCGCGCGAAGGTAATCGAGCGGGCGGGCCCAGCGGTGCCGCCCTTCGACGAGTTCTGGGCAGCCGGCGTCCTGGAGGTCCCGGATGTCGACGCCGACCTGGTCCTCCTCGAGGACTTCCGGGCCAGCCCGGAGCGCGCGCCGCTCCCGACACCGAGCGGCCGCATCGAGATCTTCTCGGCCACCATCGACGGGTTCGGCTACAAGGACTGCCCGGGCCACCCGGCCTGGCTCGAACCCACCGAGTGGCTCGGGTCACCCTTGACGGAGCGTTACCCGCTCCACCTCATCGCGAACAATCCGACGACGCGCCTTCACGGCCAGCTTGACGTCGGCGCGTTCAGCCAGTCCGCCAAGGTGCAGGGGCGGGAGCCGATCCGTATCCACCCGACCGACGCCGCCCAGCGCGGCATCCGGAGCGCGGAGGTCGTGCGGGTGTTCAACGACCGGGGGAGCTGCCTCGCGGGCGCTGTCGTCACCGACACGGTGCGCCCCGGCGTGGTGCAGCTCGCCACCGGGGCGTGGTACGACCCGCTCGACCCGGCCGACCCCGACGCGATGTGCGTCCACGGCAACCCGAACGTGCTCACCTTCGACCGGGGCACCTCCAAGCTTGCCCAGGGTTGCTCGGGGCAGCACGCCCTTGTCCAGGTCGAGCCGTGGACCGGCCCTTTACCCCCGATCCGCGCGTACGACCCGCCCCCGACTTCGCCGCGGCCGGGCCTCTGACACTGGTCGTGTCCGCGTACCGACGAACGAAGTACCGGATGATTCATCGGCGCGGCCGCAGGGCCTCCCGCGCGATGGCGCGCAAGAGCGCGATCCTGATGAGGCCGCTGAACGGACGGACCAGCCGCCAGTAGAGCCGGAAGCGTCGCCGGCTCGCCCGATCCAGGCACTGGATCCTGGTCTCGGTGACGAGCCGCGTCGTGCCGTCGGCCTGCTCCTCGAGCGAGAAGGTCCAGACCGCCTTGGCATGGCCCGGGCGGTCGAACGCGCGGAACCCGTCGGCGTCGAGCGCCAGACGCTCACCCGCCGGCCTCCAGAACCGCCCTGCGATTCCCAGCGCCAGCTCGCGTCCCGCGCGCTCCCCGAGCAGGACGAACCCGCTCTCGAGCAGCCGCTCCAGCGTGACCGGGCCCCGCGGCCGGCGGCGGCGCGGGCCGCTGAGCGCGGACGGCAGGCCGCGCAGGAGGATCAGCCAGCGGACGACGCGGGGGCCGAGCAGGTCGACACGCCGGAGGGCGGCGTAGACCGCCGGCGCTGGGGCGCGCACGACGAGCTCGTGGCGCTCGACCTCGTCGAAGCGCGGCAGCAGCTCGTCGATCAGCGCCGGGGCCGGGGCGGCGGTCACGCGCCCGGCTCGCCGACGACGACCAGCGCGTCGACGGCGTAGGACGTCCCGGCGGCGACGATCACGGGGTTGTGGTCGACCTCCAGGATGCGCGGCTCGGCGAGGAGGAGGTCGCCGATCCCGACCACCGCCCGCCGCAGCGAGTCGTCCTCCAAGCGCGGGAGCCCGCGCGGCCCGCCGAGGAGCCGCGCGCGAGGGCCCTCGCGCAGCATCTCGTCCGCCTCCTCCTCGTCCACGGGAGCGAGCCTGAGGGACACGTCGCGGATCACCTCGGTGAGGATCCCGCCGACGCCCGCCACCACGACCGGCCCGAAGACCTCGTCGCGCCGCCCGCCGACGAGGATCTCGACGCCCGGTCCCACCTCGGCCTGGACGACGAAGCGGGCGCGGGGCACGGCGCGGGCGATCGCCCGGCACGCCGTGCTGACGGCCGCAGCGTCGTCGAGGCCCGTGCGGACGGCGCCGGCCTCGGTCTTGTGACTGAGCCCCTCGGCGTCGGCCTTCACCACGACGGGAAAGCCGATCGCCTCCGCCGCTCGCGCCGCCTCCTCCGGCGTCGCCGCGACGGCCTCGCGGCAGAAGCGGACGCCGTACGCCTCGAGCAGGCCGCGCGCGAGGGCGTACGGCAGCGCCCCGCGCGTCTCGTCCAGCGCGCGTCTCAGCTCGAGCGTCAGGACGCGGGCCGGGGGGACGTCTTCGCTCGGAACAACACTCGCTCCGGACGTCCCCCCGACCCCCGTCCTCTCTCCCACGGGGAGACTCGCGCGAGGCGTGCCCCCGGTGCCCCCGACCCCACTCGGGCGCGGGCGGGCGTTCCAGAGCGCCCGCCAGGCCCGCACCGCCCGCTCAGGACTCGGGAGGACCGGGACGGCGCCGGCCCGCAGGCGCGCCGCGACCTCCGGCGCGTCCGCCACGAACGCCACCACCAGCTTGCCGGTGGCCTTGGCCGCGCCGACGATCCCGTCGGCGAACTCGGCGATGTCGAGTCCGACGTTCACCGCGACGGCGCCCGCCACCGCCGGCTGGTCGAGGACGAGGCCGACGGCGGCAGCGATCCGTCCCGGGTCGACCTGAGGCGTGAGGTCGACGGGATTGCCGACGGCCGCGAAGGGCGGCAGCAGGGCGCGGAGCGCGGCCCGCGTCCCCTCGTCGAGCGCCGGCACCGCGAGGCCGGCGCGCTCCGCGGCGTCGGCGGCGACCACCGAGGGGCCCCCCGAGACCGTGATCACCGCCAGGCTCGGCGCCGCCGGGCGGCGGTCCCCCGCCAGGACCAGCGTCTCGATCGCGTCGAAGAATTCCTCGGTCTCCTCGGCGAGCACGACGTTCGCCCGGCGGAAAGCGGCGCGGTACGTCTCGTAGGCTCCCGCGAGCGCCCCCGTGTGCGATCCCGCGGCGCGCCGGCCCGCGTCCGAGCGCCCGCCCTTGAGGACGACCACGGGCTTCCGCGCCGTGGCGCGCGCCGCGGCCGCGAGGAACGCGCGCCCGTCGCGCAGCGCCTCGACGAAGCACGCGACGAGCGTCGTCTCCGGGTCGTCCGCCAGGTAGTCGAGCACCTCCGCGAGGTCCACGTCGGCCTGGTTCCCGACCGAGAGGAAGCGAGAGACGCCGAGGCCGCGGCTCCCGAGGTGGCGGAAGATCAGCCCGCCATAGGCGCCGCTCTGCGACACGATGCTGACGCCGCCGCGGACGGCCGGCAGATCCCAGAAGTAGGTGCCGTTCAGGTCCGCCGGCGCCGAGTAGACGCCCATGCAGTTCGGCCCAACCAGCCGGAGGCCCGCCGCGCGCGCGGCGCCGAGGAGATCCGCCTGGACCCTGGACCCCTCCTCGTCCACCTCACCGAAGCCCGAGGAGAGGATGACTGCGGCCCGCGCGTGCCGAGCGGCGAGCGCCCGGATGGCGTCGGGCACCGCGGGCGCGGGCAGGCTGACGAGCGCCAGGTCGATCCCCTCCGGCAGCGCCTCGACGGCGGGCACGGTGACGAGGCCCAGGATCGACTCGCCGGACGGGTTCACCGGGTGGATGGCGCCGGGGAAACCGCGCTCCTTCAGATTCTGCAGCAGCCGGAAGCCGAGCTTCGCCGGATTGCGCGACACCCCGAGGACCGCGACGGACCGAGGAGAAAAGAGCGCCTCGAGGTCGCTCACCGCTGGCCGCGCCGGTCGACGACCCGCACGGCCTTCCCCTGGGGCCGCTCGATCGTGCCCGGCGGACAGAGCCGGATCTCGGGGGAGAGGCTCAGGAGGTCGCGCAGCTCCCGGCGCACGCGCTCGGCGACGGACGGCGCGCACCCGGGCGCCGTCTCGACGACGATCGTCATGCGCTCGCCGCCGCCGTCCGCCTCGAGCACGATCTGGTACTCGGGGCCGAGGCCGGGGTGGCGCAGCAGCAGGCTCTCGACCTGTCGCGGGTAGAAGTTGACCCCCTTCGAGATGACCATGTCGTCGGTCCGCCCGCGGAGGCGGTCGAGCCGGAGCGCGGTGCGGCCGCAGTCGCAGGGCGCGCGCGAGACGACACGCGTGAGGTCGTGCGTGCGGTAGCGGACGAGCGGCAGCCCCTCGCGCGTCAGCGTGGAGACGACCAGCTCGCCCTCGACGCCGTCTGCCACGGGGGCTCCCGTCGCGGGGTCGACGATCTCCGGATGGTAGTGGTCCTCCCAGACGTGGATCCCGGCGCGCGCCGCGCAGTCGATGCCGAGGCCGGGGCCGCCGGTCTCGGTCATGCCGATGATGTCGAAGCTCCGGATCGCCAGGTCGGCGTCGATGCGCGCCCGCAGCTCGTCCGACCAGATCTCCGAGCCGAAGATCCCGACGCGCAGGGTGAGCGAGTGGAGATCGAACGTCTCCTCCCGCGCCACCTCGATCAGACGGAGCGGGTAGGTGGCGATCGCCGTCAGGACGGTGGCGCGGAGATCCCGCATGAGCTTGAGCTGGAGCAGCGTGCGGCCGGCGCCGATGGGGACGACCATCGCCCCGAGCCGCTCGGCGCCGTAGTGGACGCCGAAGCCGCCCGTGAACAGGCCGAACGACGGCGTGATCTGGATCACGTCGTTCCGGGTGACGCCGGCGGCCGCGTAGCAGCGCGCCATCACCTCGCCCCACTGCGCGACGTCGCCCGCCGTGTACGGATTCAGGATCGGGTTCCCCGTCGTCCCGCTCGACATGTGGATCCGCCGGTACCCCTCCCGGTCCCCGCACGCGAGCCCGAACGGGTAGGCGTCGCGCAGCTCCTCCTTGGTGAGGAACGGCAGCCGCCGCCAGTCCTCGACTCGCCGGAGGTCCTCCGGCCGGACGCCACCGAGCCGCCGCGCCCATGCCCCGTTCGCCCCGACGCGGGCGAGCGTCGCCCGCATCCGCTCGAGCGTGAGGCGCTCGAGGGCCTCGCGTGGGAGCGTCTCCGCCTCGGGCGCGAACATCGGTGCCGCCCTCATGGCACCACCCGGAGGATGCGGTCGTCGTCGGGCGCCGGCGCCCCGCGGCCGTCCCGGTTGCTCGTCGTCACGTAGAGCGCGCCGTCGGGGCCGACCACGACGTCGCGCAGCCGTCCGTGGGTGCGCTCGAGCAGCGCGGCGACGCCGGCGAGGGTCGCGTCCGCGCCCAGGCGCAGCCGGAGCAGGCGCGCTCCCCGGAGCGCGGTGACGAACAGCTCGCCCCCGAGGATCGCGATGCCCGATGGAGCCCAGGTGTCTCCGCCCGACTCGACGACCGGATCGACGAACCGGGCGTCGCCGGCCTTGCCGTAGACGTCGGGCCAGCCGTAGTTCCCGCCGGGGAGGATCACGTTGACCTCGTCGTGGCCCCAGGGGAACCCCGACGGACCGTGCTCGGCGGCCCAGAGCCGCCCCGCGCGGTCCCACGCCAGGCCTTGCGGGTTCCGGTGGCCGAGGGAGTAGACCGCGGAGCCGGGGAACGGGTTGTCGCCGGGCACGGTGCCGTCGCGGTTCAGTCGAAGGATTTTCCCGGCGAGCGAGTCGAGCCGCTGCGCGAGCCGGGGCTCGCCCGCGTCGCCCGTCGTGACGTAGAGCTTCCCGTCTCCGCCGAACTTGAGCCGGCATCCATCGTGGAAGCGCGCCCCTGGCAGATCGTCGAGCAGGACCTGCTCGCGGCCGGCCTTCCCGCCGCGCAGCGTGAGCCGCACCACCCGGTTCACGAGTCGTCCGCCCCGCGACGCCGTGTGGCAGGCGTAGAGGTGCCCGGTCTCCGCGAACGCCGGGTCGAGCGCCAACCCCATCAGCCCGCCCTCGCCCACCGCGGCCACGGCGAGGGTGGCGACGGGCTCGGGCTCGAGCCGGCCGTCGCGGACGACGCGGATCCGCCCCGGACGCTCGCTCACGAAGAGGCGTCCGTCCGGCGCCCAGGCGAGCGCCCACGGCACCTCGAGCCCCGCGGCGACGACCGTCGGCGCGGACTCGCCCGGGACCTCGTCCGCGACGGCCAGGAGCAGCGCGAGCCCGACTAGAACACGAAGAACGCGATCACGATGAGCAGGGCGAGGATCGCCATCACGCTGAGACACCCGTTCCTCCACTTCGCCAGCTCCTCCCTCTCGGCCTTGCGCTGCGCCGCGATCTCCCTCCGGAGCTGGGCCTCGGCCGCCCGCTCCTCCTCGCGGCGCTGGTCGTCGCTCTGGGCCATGGACTCTCCTCTCGGGGTGACCTGGCCGCGACCCGGGCTACCCCGCGGCCCGCGCGTCGAGGCCGAGGTAGGCGGCGCGGATCCGGGGATCGGAGACGAGGGCCTGGCTCGACCCGGCGACGGCGACGCGTCCGGTCTCGAGCACGTACCCGCGGGAGGCGAGCGCGAGCGCCCGACGCGCGTTCTGCTCCACCAGGAGCACCGTGACACCCGCCGCGCTGATCCGCTGGATGACGCGGAAGATCTCCCGCGAGAGCATCGGCGCGAGACCGAGCGACGGCTCGTCGAGCAGGAGCACGCGCGGGCGGGTCATGAGCGCGCGGGCGATCGCCAGCATCTGCTGCTCGCCGCCCGACAGCGTGCCGGCCGGCTGCTGCCGCCGCTCCCGGAGGACGGGGAACATCTCCCAGGCGCGCTCGAGCCGCTCCGTCACCTCCCGCCGCGACGCCGTGTGCCCCCCGACGAGGAGGTTCTCCAGCACCGTGAACTCGGCGAAGATGTCGCGCCCCTCGGGCACGTGGCTCAGCCCCGCCGCGACGATCGCGTCGGGCGCCCACCGCGTGACGTCCCGCCCCTCGTAGACGATGCGGCCGCGCGCGGGCCGGACGAGCCCGGAGATCGCGCGCAGCGTCGTGCTCTTGCCGCTCCCGTTGGCGCCGAGCAGGGTGACGATCTCGCCGGGCCCCACCTCAAGCGATACGCTCTCGAGCGCGCGCCGCTTGCCGTAGTACACCGTGACGTCCTCGAGGACCAGGGCCGGCGCGCGGACGCTCACGCCCCGCTCCCGTCCTCCGCGCTGCCGAGGTAAGCCTCGACGACCGCGGGGTCCTGGGCCACCTCGCGGGGCTTCCCCTCCGCGATCTTCCGCCCGTAGTGCAGGACGGCGACGCGGTCCGAGATCCCCATCACGAGATCCATGTCGTGCTCCACGACGAGGATGGTGAGCCCGCTCTCGTCCCGCAGGCGGCAGATCACGTCCATCAGCGTCCGCGTCTCGGTCGGGTTGAGGCCTCCGGCCGGCTCGTCGAGCAGGAGCAGGCGCGGCCCGGCGCCGAGCGCCCGTGCCAGCTCGAGCCGCTTCTGGAGCCCGAGCGGGAGGCTCCCCGCCTCGACCTCCGCCACCTCGCCGAGCCCGAGGCGCTCGAGCAGCCGGAGGGCGCGCTCGCGCGCCTCGGCCTCCTCGCGCCGGACCCGGGGAAGGCCGAGCGCGGCGCTCAGCACGCCGGAGGCCATCCGCGCGTGCGCCCCGATCAGGACGTTGTCGAGCGCCGTCAGCCGCCGGAACACCTCCGTGTTCTGATAGGTGCGCGCGACCCCACGCCGCGCGATCGCGTGGGGCGCCAGGCGGAGCAGGCTCTCGCCACGGAAGGTGACGCGGCCGGCCGTCGGGCGGTAGAGCCCCGTGAGGATGTTGAAGACCGTCGTCTTCCCCGCGCCGTTCGGTCCGATCAGCGCGAAGATCTCGCCCTCGCTCACCTCCAGGCCGAGCTCGCTCAGCGCCGAGAGCCCCCCGAAGTTGATCGAGAGGCCCTCGACGCTGAGGAGCGCGCCCATCCCGCCCACGCCCGCCCGGCTACTCCGCCCGGAGCCAGTCCGTGAGCTGCTTGAACCGGCCCTTCTCCACGCGGACCCAGAACCCCTGCTTCTGGGTCTCGTGGTCGGCGCCGATCGTGAGCGGCGGGAGGATGGCGCTCTCGAACCCCTTGACCCCCTCGAGCGCGGTGATGAGCCCCTCGCGCGTCAGGCTCCGGCCGGCCCGTTTCACCCCCTCGGTGAAGAGCATCGCGGCGAAGTACCCGGAGAGCGAGTAGCGGTTGGGCTCGTTCTTCGGGAAGTACTTCTGCATGTGCTCGCGGTAGCGGCGCATGCCCGGCAGATCCGACGTCACCGGGTCGGGCCACAGGGAGAGGCCCTCGACGCCCTCTGCCGCGTCGCCCGCCAACGCCAGGTACCGCTCGTCGGTGAGCGGCCCCGACGACACCATGACGGTGTCGGTCCAGCCGATCTTCTGCCGCTCCTTCAGGGCCTGCGCCCCGGGGCCCGGCGTGAGCACGAGAAAGGTCACCTCCGGCTTCGCCGCCTGGAGCTTCGCGATCTGCGCGCTCACGTCGGCCGCGCCGCGCTTGACGGACTCCGCGGCGACCAGCTTGAGCCCGTGCCGGGCGAGATCCTTCTCGAACGAGATCAGGAACGCCTTGCCATACTCGTCGTCCTGGTAGATCGTCGCGAACTTCTTGAACTTCCGCGGCCCGACCAGGTAGTCGAGCATCATGCGCGACTGGCGGTCGTAGAGGGTCATCCCGCTGAAGACGTACTTCTTGCCGCGGGTGATGGGCGAGCCCTGGAAGGGGAACAGGAGCGGGACGCGGTTCTGCTCGAGGTACTCGAGCGTCGCCGCGACAGGCGCCGTCCCCTGAGGCGCGATGACCGCGAACACGCCGTCCTGCTCGACCAGCTTCTTCGTGTTCGCCACCGCCTCCTGCGGCTTGTAGCCGTCGTCGTAATAGACGGTGCGGACCTTGCGACCGTGGATCCCGCCGCTGTCGTTCACGGCCTTGAGGTAGAGGTCGACTCCGAACTTCGTCGCCTGCTCGCCGGTGAACGCGAGCGGCCCGGAGAACGAGTTCGAGCAGCCGAGCACGATCTCGGTCTCGCTCACGCCCGGCTCGGCGCCGGCGGGGAGCGCCGGGAGTACCAGGAAGAGCACGGAGAGGATCGTCAGCCAGAGCTTCATGGGTTGCCTCCTTTGGTGAGGGGCCGTCGGAGCGCGCTCGCGATCCCGCCCGGCATGAAGAGCATGCAGGCGATGAGGATCGCGCCGAAGATGAGCGGCCGGTAGTTCTGGAACTGGGCCAGCCAGTCGTGCAGCACGGTGATCACCGTGGCGCCGATGAGGGAGCCCGCCACCGACCCGAGGCCGCCGACGATGATCATCGCCACGAAGTCCACCGACAGGAAGACGTCGAAGGCGTCGGGCGACAGGTGGCCGATGACGAAGGCGAAGAGCCCGCCGGCCACGCCGGTGTAGAAGGCGGAGAGCGCGAACGCGATGGTCCGGTACACGGCGACGGGCACCCCGCTCGTGTGCGCGGCGACCTCGCTCTCCCGGATCGCGAGGAAGGCGCGGCCCGTCCGGGTCCGCACGATGTTCCGCGCCGCTGCCACCATGAGAACGCCGACCACCACGACGAGGTAGTACCGGGCGGTGTCGGTGCCGAGCGGCCAGGGGCCGAGCCGCGCCACCGGCACGCGGAGCCCGTCCGCCCCGCGCGTGAGCGTGTCGAGGTTCAGGATCGCCTCCGTGACGACGAAGCCGAAGGCGAGGGTCGCCATCGTGAGATAGAGCCCGCCGAGGCGGAGGCAGGGCAGCCCGAGCCCCACGCCGACCGCCCCGGTGGCGAGCCCCGCGGCGGCGAGGGTCGGGACGAGCCCAAGGCCGGGGGCGTGGATGGTGAGGAGCGCCGCGGTGTAGGCGCCGATGGCGAGGAAGCCCGCGTGGCCGAACGAGAGCTGGTTCGTGTAGCCGGAGAGCAGGTTCAGGCCGAGGGCGACGATCGCGTTGATCACGATGAGGCTCGCGAGGAAGACGAAGTAGCGCGGAACGGCCCAGGGCCAGATGAGCAGGAGCGAGCCGCCCGCCGCGAGCGCCGCGCGCCGCATCAGACCTTCCGCTGCTCGACCCGGCCGAGGAGCCCGCCCGGGCGGACCATGAGGATCCCGATCAGGAGGAGGACCGGCACGGAGTACTTGATCCCCGCCGGCAGGTAGAGGGGAGCCAGGTTCTCGATCACGCCGAGCAGCATGCCGCCCAGGACCGCGCCCGGCATCGAGCCGAAGCCACCGATGACCGCGGCGGTGAACCCGGCGATCACGATCAGCCCCATCTTCGACGACAGGAAGATCACCGGCGCGACCAGGACCCCGGCGATGGCGCCGACGACGCCGGCGAGGACCCACGAGGCCGAGTACACGCGCTCGACGCTGATCCCCATGAGCCGCGCCGCCCCCTGGTTCTGGGCGACCGCGCGCATCGCGCGACCGAGGCGGGTGCGGGTGAACAGGACGTAGAGGGCCGCCATGAGCGCGAGGGAAGCGCCGATGATGCCGAGCGACACGGGGGCGACCCGCAGCGGGCCCAGGTTCACCGGCCGGTCGCCGAAGAACGAGGGGAACGGGAACTCGTCGTGCGTCCACACGATCCCGGCGGCGGCGCGCAGGATGAGCGAGAGCCCGAGCGTGATGATGAGCACGTCGAAGTGCGTCGCCGAGATCGCGTGGCGGATGATCGCCCGCTCCACGACCCACGCCAGCGCGGCACCGGTGACCACCGCGACCGCCAGGACGACGATCGGGGGGAGGCCGAGCGCCCGGTGAGCGGCCCACCCGACGAACGCCGAGACCATCAGCATCTCGCCCTGGGCGAAGTTGAGCGTCCGGGTCGCGTTGTAGATGATCACGAGGCTGATGGCCATCAAGGCGTAGATGCAGCCGGTCGCGAGGCCGCTCAGGATCACGTGGACGAGCGCCGCGCTGGTCATTGTAACGGGTGCCGCGAGTCCGGCTCAGACCGTGGGTGGCCTGCTGTAGGCGCGTCGCGGCTCCGTAGTTCCGGCTCAGACCGTGGGTGGCCTGCTGTAGGCGCGTCGCGGCTCCGTAGTTCCGGCTCAGACCGTGGGGGGCCTGCTGTAGGCGCGTCGCGGCTCCGTAGTTCCGGCTCAGACCGTGGGGGGCCTGCTGTAGGCGCGTCGCGGCTCCGTAGTTCAGCGGTCTTGGCCGGATCCATCGTAAGGGTCGCCGGGTCGATCCACACGCCGTAGTCGCGGCGCGCCGCCTCGAGCGAGATCAGGCCGTCGCGGACCTCGACCGCGACGTGCTCGGCCGGTCGCGCGAACGGAGCGCCGAAGCCGCCGCCCCCGCCGGCGAGCTGGCGGAAGATCGTGCCGCGCGGGATCGCCATGATGTCCTTCGAGCGCGGCACGAGCGTCCCGCCGTCGGGCATGGAGAGCTCGATCCTGTTCAGGGCACCCGGCCCGCCGCCGAAGAGGCCGAAGGCGCGGGCCTCCGCCTCCACCCCGTCGCCGAAGGTGATGCCGGTCACCGCCTCGCCGTCGATCTCGAACTCCGTCTCGACCCCGAGACCGCCACGCCACTGCCCCGGCCCCGCCGAGTCGGGCCAGTACTCGTGGCGGCGGAGGCGGTGCGGCGTGTGCGCCTCGAACATCTCGTAGTCCTGCGCGAGGATCCCGCCGGCGGTGTTGATGAGGCCGATGTGATCGTAGCCGTCGCAGCCGCGCACCGCGCCCGAGCCGCCCTTGAGCCCAAGGAACAGGATGTCCACGTACCGCCGGGCCCGGCGCGGGTCGAGCCCCGTCACGGTCATGCCCAGCATCCGGTTCCAGCCGGCCGACACGCGGTCGGGCAGGGCGTCCGCCAGCGCCCGGAAGATGGCGTCGGAGTGCGGGCCGGCGAGCGTGTTGCCGAAGGTGGTGGCGGCGGGGAAGCTCGCGTTGAGGACCGTGCCGGGCGGGATGTGCACGCTGAGCGGTCTCAAGATCCCGTCATTGTGGGGCAGGTCGGGATCGACCAGCATGAGGAGCGTCAGGATGATCGCCGAGAACGACGACGCGTACGGCGCGTTGACGAAGCCGACCGTCTGCGGATCCGTGCCGGTGTAGTCGAAGCGGATGTCGCTGCCGCGCTTGTCGATCGTGACCCGGATGCGGTGGCGGCTGCCCGCGTGGTGGCCGTCGTCGAACACGGTGGACTCGCCGACGTAGGTGCCGTCGGGGATGCGGGTGATCTCGCTCCGCATGCGTCGCTCGGCCGCGTCGAAGAGGAGCTCGATGTGGCGCTCCACGTGCTCGGCGCCGTACCGCCGGTAGAGGTCGAGCACGCCACGCTCGCCCACGACCGTCCCGCCGATCTGCGCGCGGATGTCCTCCTCGACGATCGGGAGCCTGACGTTCGCGAACACGAGGCTCCACACGTCGCGCCGCGGCTGGCCGCGCTCGATGATCCGGAGGGGCGGGATCCGGAGCGCCTCCTGCCACACCTCGGTCGCCCTCGGGTTGTAGCCACCCGCCTGCGCGCCGCCGATGTCCGCCTGGTGACCTTTCGTCGCGGCCCACGCGCGGAGGCGCCCGTCGACGAAGACGGGCCGGAACACCGCCACGTCGTTGTTCTGGTTCCCGCCGGAGAACACGGCGTTGTGGAGGAAGACGTCCCCGGGATGGACGTCGTCCCCGAACGCGTCGATCACGGCGCGCAGCGCCGGCTGGAGCGCGAACGCGAGGATCGGGATGTACTCGGTCTGCTCGAGGATCCGCCCGCGCGCGTCGTAGAGTCCGGTGACGAAGTCGCGCGCCTCGTTGAGGATCGGCGAGCGCGTGGTGCGGAGGAGCGTGAGCCCCATCTCCTGCGTGATCGCCTTGAGCCGCCGGTGCAGGACCGACGCGAACACGGGATCGAGCGTCGTCATGCCGCCTCCATGAGAAACGACCCGTACCGGTCGCACTCGACCCGCCATCCGGGCGGGACCACGACGGTCGTCATCGCCAGCTCGATGATCGCCGGTCCCCTCAGGCGCGCCCCGCGGCCGAGGGCCGCGCCGCCGTAGACGGGGATCTCCTCGAAGCCGCCCGCCTCGGGCAGGAAGGCCGGGCGCCGCCCCCCGAGCGCGGCGCTCGCGCCTCCCGGCGCAAGGTCGGGCAGCCTGGGCTTCGCCACGAGCCCCCTCGCGACCGCGCGCACGTTGACGAGCTCGAGCGGCGTCCCCGGCAGCGCGTAGCCGTACAGGCGGTCGTGGGTCTCGTGGAACCGCTTGGCCACGCCGCTCAGGTCCCCGGCCTCGGCCTCCTCGCCGAGGAGCGCGACCGTGATCTCGTGGTACTGGCCCACGTACCGCACGTCGCAGGCGAGGGCGAGGAGCGCCTGCTCGGGACCGATCCCCTCCGCGGCGAGCGTCGCGCGGCCCTCGGCCAGGAGCGACCCGGCCGTCGTCCGGAACCGGTCGAGGTCGATCCCGTCGAACGGCGTCACGTAGCTCCGGACGAGATCGTGCCGGAGATCGGAGAAGAGCATGCCCGCCGCGCAGAAGATCGACGAGTCCCGGGGGACGAGGAGCCGTCCGATGCCGAGCTCCCGCGCGATCCCGGCGGCGTGGATCGGGCCGGCGCCGCCCGCGACCACGAGGGGGAACGCGCGCGGGTCGTGCCCGCGCTCGACCGTCACGTGGCGGATCCCGGCCGCCATGTTCGCGTCGATGACCTCGACCATCCCGGCCGCCGCCGCCTCGATCGAGCGCCCGAGGGGCCGCGCGATCTCCGCCTCCACCGCCGCGCGGGCGCGGTCGGGTGAGAGAGGCAGCCGCCCACCCAGGAAGTAGTCGGGGTTCAGGTACCCGAGAATCAGATCGGCGTCCGTGCAGGTCGCCCGCGTGCCGCCGCGGCCGTAGCAGGCGGGACCGGGCTCGGCCCCCGCGCTCCGCGGACCCATCCGGAGGAGACCGCCCTCGTCGATCCAGCCGATGCTCCCGCCGCCCGCGCCGATCGTGTGGATGGCGAGCATCGGAAGACCGAACGGGTAGCGACCGATCCGCCCCTCGGCGGTCAGCGCCGCCGCGCCGTCCTTCACCAGGCAGACGTCGAAGGACGTCCCGCCCATGTCCACCGTGATGAAGTCGCGCAGGTCGTGGGGCGCGGCGTACGCGAGCCCCGCCGTCGGCGCCGCCGCCGGACCGGACAGGAGGGTGGTCGCGGCGGCCGCGCGCGCCACCAGCGGCGCGGCCACGCCGCCGTTCGACTGCATGACGAGGAGCGTGCCGCGGAATCCGCTGGCGGCGAGCCGCGCGGTGAGCTGATCGAGGTACCGGCCAAGCGGCGGGCCGACGGCCGCGTTCAGCACGGTCGTGCTCACCCGCTCCGTGAAACGGATCTGCGGGAGGATCGCCGACGAGCGCGTGACGTAGACGTGGGGCAGCGCGGCCTCTGTGAGCCGCTCGGCCTCGATCTCGTGCTCGGGGTTGGCCCAGGCGTGGAGGAAGCAGATCGCGACCGCCTCGACGCCGGCCGCCGCGAGCTGGCCGAGCGCGCGCGTCACGTCGTCGGCCGCGAGCGGCGTCACGAGCGCGCCCGCCACATCGACGCGCTCCGTGATCGGTAGCCGGAGCCAGCGCGGGACGAGCGGCGGCGGGGCGGTGTAGCGGTTATCGTACTGCGCCTCGCGGATGCCCCGGCGCATCGCGAGCGCGTCCCGGAAGCCGCGCGTGGTGAGGAGGCCGACGCGGGCGATCTCGCCCGTCAGCACCGCGTTGGTGGTGATCGTGGTCCCGTGGACGATCAGGTCCACGCCCGCCAGGAACGCCGCGACCGCCCTCCCCTCGCCCGCCGCCATCTCCGCGATCCCCGCGAAGAATCCCTCCGTGGGGTCGGCCGGCGTGCTCGGCACCTTGACGGCCCGGGGCGGGCCCGCCTCGGGCTGCAGCAGGAAGTCGGTGAAGGTGCCGCCGACGTCGACGCCGATGCGGAAGTCCACTATCTCACCTCGCACAGCTCGGTGATGAGACCGGTGGCGGCCTCGGGCTCGAGGAACGCGATCCGGCCGTGGGCGCCCTCGACCGGGAACCCCGGCACCACCCGGAACCCGCGCGCCGTGACCTCGCGCAGCGCCGCGTCCAGGTCGTCGACCCTGAAGCAGAGGTGGTGGACGCCCTGGCGGCGGGCGAGCACCGGGCCGAACCGCTCGACGATGGGGCCGGTGTACTGGACCAGCTCGATCCGCTCCCCGCCGACCTCGAAGAAGGCGACGCGGACGCCGATCTCGCTCTCCCACCGGTCGCCCGCGGGGACGCCCACCAGCCGCTCGAACGCGGCGATCGCGGCGTCGAGGTCGTCGACGACGATCCCGATGTGCAGAAGGTCCCTGAGGAGCCCGGTCACCTCGGCGCCTCCCCCGGCACGCGCGCCTCGAACCGGCAGAGGGGCGCCCCGGCGGCCGCGCACGCCGTCTCGACCACCGGCAGGGGTCCGAGCAAGACCAGCCTCGCGAGGCCGTCGAGCACGCCGCGGGTCAGATGGCACACGGGCCCCTCGGCCCGGCCGTACGCCTCGGCGAACGGCGAGTGGCGCACGGTCACGACCAGCTCCACGGCCGACAGGCGCTCGAGCGAGAACTCGCCCCAGCCGATCTCGCCGCCCATCCCGAGGAGGCGTTCGACCAGCGCGCGCGGCGCGCCCCCGAGCGCCCGCGCCGCGGCGCCGCCACCCACGCGGCCGCCGGCGGCGAGCGGCTCCGGGGCGCGGGCGCCGAGCTCCGCCTCCACGGCGCGCTGGAGCGCGGCGAGCGTCTCCGGACGGACCAAGAGGTAGCGGGCGCCCCGGTAGAAGAGCCGGCCGGCGCCGTCGTTCACCAGCTCCTGGCGCAGGATGTCGGTCGCCATGTCAGGCACCCTTGAGCCGCGGCAACACTCTCGCCCCGAGGTCCCGCACCATGGCGAGCTTGTCGCGCGAGAGAAGGAAGATGTTGATGTGTCGGACCCCGCACCGGATCACCTCAGCGAGCCTCCGCACCCACAGCTCGGCGGGACCGGCGACGGTGAAGCGGTCGACCATCTCGTCGGTGACGTACCCGAACGCCTTCCGCGCTCCGTCGAAGTGACCGCCCGCGTAGGCCGCCCGGATCTTCGCGACGATCTCCGGCTCGACCCCCGCGATCTTCGCGTACACGGGCGCGGTCTGCGGGAACCACGCCGCCATGGGGACGCACTCGGCACGCGCCACCTCGGCCGCGTCCCGGAGCGAGCCGGCGACGGTGCAGCCGAGGTCGAGGGCACCCGAGTCTCGACCGGCCGTGGCGGCGCCAGCCCGGATCCGCTCGAGGGCGAACTCGACGCACGCCGGGAGGACCCCGGGGAGGAAGAGCACGCCGTCCGCCACCTCGCCGCCGAGGGCGAGCATCCGCGGGCCCGAGGCGGAGACGTAGATCGGCAGCGGCGCCGGGAGCGGCACGGTGAGCTGCGCGTGCCTCACGACCGCCGGCCCCGCGATGTCGACCGTCTCGCCGCGCTGGAGCGCCCTCAGCACATCGAGCATGCCGCGCACGACGGCGACGGGCGCCGTCCGGTAGCCGAGCTCCGTGACCGGCCGGTCGCCGGCGCCTACGGCGACGCGTGCCCGACCGCCGGAGAGCTCGTGCAGCGTCGCCATCGCGTTGAGGGTGAGGGCCGGGTGGCGCGTGTAGGGATGGGCGCAGTTGGGGCCGAACCGGAGGCGCCGCGACTCGGTGGCGACGAGCGTGAGGAACGCGTAGGCGTCCCGCGCGTGGAGGGAGGAGTCGCAGACCCAGAGGTCGTCGAAGCCGCTCTCCTCCACCGCGCGAACCAGCGCACGGAACCGCTCGGGCGGCTCCGTGGCCATCGTCGTGACGCCGAACCGGACGGGTGCCGTGCCGCTCACTTGATCGCCCGCGCCCACAGGGGCGATGTCCACCCGAGGTGGAGGAGCTCGCGGATCTCGCGCACCGTGAAGTCGCCCAGCCCGATGGCCTCGAGCGCGCGGCCGCGGCCGCTGAGCTCCCGCCCGAGGAGCGCGCCGAACACCCCGAGCAGCCCAGCCGTCGCCGACGCCTGCGCCCCCACGGTCCGGGCGGCGGACTCGAACAGCGCCAGACCCAGAACGACGTCCTCGGTCACGTACCGGTGGTCGAGACCGAGCGCCTCGTCCCAGAGGCCGCTCGCCACGAGCTTCGCCTTGGCGCCCTCGCCGTACAGCCCCTCGGCCGCGCGGGCCTCGTCGTAGTACGTGGCCAGCTCGTAGTGCGGTGCCCGATACCCCCAGCCGGCGCGCGCCCCGAGCCGCTCGCGATCGATCGCGTCGATGAGCCGCCTGACGCTCGGCGTCGTGCCGGCGGCGTGGATGTCGAAGCGGCCGCGCTCGATGGCTCCCGCGTTGAGGAGCACGAGCGGCGGGTGGATCACCGGCCCCGCGTTCGTGAGCGCGACGTCGAGCGCGTCGACGCACGGGCGGATGGCCGGGTACAGCTCCCGGAGCTTCGCGAGCGTCTCGGCCGTCCGCGAGGCCGGGAAGACGCCGGCCGGTAGGTTGGCGGCGCGGACTGGCGCCTTCACCGTCGTCGGCCCGGCCTTCCGCGCAAGATAGGGCAGGGTGCCGGTCTCGGCGAGGGCGTACGGCACGGTGCCGCCGGCGCGCACGAGCTCCCTGGCGAGGACGTACGCGCCGAGCGTCCCGGGCGTCAGGAGCACGATCTGGCGGTCGCCCAGGTGCGGCGCCAGGCGCTCTGCCACGTCCTCGTGGCTCGTCGCAGGGAGCGGCACGATCACGGCCTCGGCGCCCTCGAGCGCCTCGCCGAGATCGGCCGTGGCGGAATCGAGCCGCGCGGGCCCGTGCCGTCCCTCGGCCACGAGAGTGATCGCGCCCGCCTCTCGCAGCGGCCCGAGCTCCGCCGGCGAGCGGCGCCAGAGCCGGACGCGGTGACCGGCGAGCGCCAGGTCGGCCGCCGCCGCGTACGCGCCGTTGCTCCCGCCAAGAACCGCGAGGTTCATGCGATAGCTCCAACACGGCGCAGGTCGGCGATCCGCTCGCTCGAGTACTTGAGGAGCTGGGCGATCACTTCATCGGTGTGCTCGCCGAGCCTGGGCGGCGGGGTCACGCCGAGGCCCGGCGTACCGTCCACTTTGATCGGCGTCCCGAGCGTGGGCAGGGGGCCGTGACGCGGGTGGCGCATCTCGACGACCATCCCGCGATGACTCACCTGCGGGTTCGAGAGCACCCGGTCGACGGTGAGAACGGGCGCCGCGGGGACGTCGTGCGCGTGGAAGCGCGCGAGCCACTCGTCCGTCGTCCGGGCGGGGAACACCGCCTCGACGAGCGGGGCCAGCACGTCGCGGTTCGCAACGCGGTCGCGGTTGGTCCGGAAGCGCGGGTCGTGCTCCCACTCGGGGTGGTCGACCGCGCGGCAGAACCGGGCCCAGAACTTCTCGGCGAACACGGCCACGATCAGGTGCCCGTCGCGCGTCGCCAGCGCCTGGTACGGCACGACGGAGGTGTGACCCGATCCCATGGGTTCGGGAACGCGCGCATCCGTCCAGAAGTACTGTGCGATGTACGTGAGCAGCGAGACCTGACAATCGAGCAGGGAGAGGTCGATGTAGGCGCCCTCCCCGGTACCGGAGCGCCGGTAGAGGGCACCCGCGACGGCGAAAGCGCCGAACATGCCGCCGGCGAGATCGCCGATGGGCAGGCCCATCCGCACCGGCCGGCCGCCAGCCTCCCCCGTGATCGACATCGCGCCGCCCATGGCCTGGAGGGCGAGGTCGAAGGCCGGCCAGTCGCGGTACGGCCCCGCCTGCCCATAGGCGGAGATCGAGCACATGATCAGCCTCGGGTTGAGGGCGGCGAGCCTCCCGTATTCGCACCCGAGGCGCTCCAGGACCCCGGGGCGGAAGTTTTCCCACACCACGTCGGCCTCGCGCACGAGGTCGAGGAACACCGTGCGGCCCGCCTCCCGGGTGAGATCGATCGCGACTGACTTCTTGTTGCGGTTGATCGCCAGGAAGTACGCCGACTCGCCGTCGGGCAGGAACGGCGGTCCCATCGCGCGCATGGGATCGCCGCCGTCGGGCTCCTCGATCTTGATCACCTCGGCGCCCATGTCCCCGAGCAGCATGGAGCCATAAGGACCGGCGAGCATCCGGGAGAGGTCGAGGACCCGGACGCCCTCGAGGAGGTTCATGGCCGCGACCGGAGCGCGTCCCGGACGCGCGCGGGAGTGATCGGCAGCTCGGCGAACCGGATCCCGATCGCGTCCTTGATCGCGTTGGCGACGGCGGCGGCGACGGGAATCATACCCGACTCGCCGAGACCCTTGGCGCCGAACGGCCCCTCCGCGTCGACGCTCTCGATCAGCCGCACGACGATCTCGGGCATGTCGTCCGCCTTCAGCAGGGCGTAGTCCATGAACGTCTGGGTCAGCACCTGCCCCTGCTCCACGACGAGCCGCTCGCTGAGCGCGTAGCCCAGCCCCATGTGGATGCCGCCGTGGATCTGGCCCTCGGCGGCGCCCGGGTTGAGCGCACGCCCGACGTCGTGCGCGGAGACGACCTTGCGCACCTCGACCTTACCCGTCTCCGGGTCCACGTCCACGAGCGCGGCCTGGACGGCCGAGGTGTAGGCGGCGGACACGTTCCCCTGGAAGTCCTTGTCGAGCATCGTCGTGGGCGGATCGTAGAACGCCTCGGCCACCAGCACCCGCCCCCCGTCCTTGAAGTGTCCCGCCCGCGCGACGGCGTCGTACGCGAGGCGGCGCCGGGGCTCGCGCCGGACGAAGACCCACCCGCCCCTCATGTCGAGGCTGGCCGCCGGTTCGTCGAGCTGCGCGGCGGCCATCTCGAGGAGCTGCGCCCTGAGCTTCCCGGCGGCCAGGCGGGCGGCGTTGCCGGCGACAAAGGTGGTCCGGCTCGCGTGCGTGCCCACGTCCCACGGCCGCACGCGCGTGTCGGAATTGATCACGTCCACCCGCTCGAGTGGCACGCCGAGCGTCTCGGCGACGATCATCGCCAGCACCGTCTCCGAGCCCTGGCCGATCTCCGTCGCGCCCGTCAGCAGCGTGACCTTGCCGAAGTCGTCGAGCTTGACGATCGCGCCGCACCCGTCCGAGCGGTAGATCCGGGCGCCACCGCCGACGTGGAACATGCCCGCGTAGCCCACGCCGCGCTTCCAGCCGGGGCTAAGCGGCGGCGGGGATCCGAGGATTTCGGTCCCGACCGCGTCGATGCACTCGGTCATCGCGAACGACGTGAGGACGAACCCCTGCGGGCTCACGTCGCCCGGCTTGCTCGCGTTCCGCCGCCGCAGCTCGAGCGGGCCCATCCCGAGCCGCTCGGCGAGATCGTCCATCTGCGACTCCACGGCGAAGGTCGACTCGGGGTTGCCGTAGCCGCGCATCGAGCCGGAGTACGGGTTGTTGGTGTAGACGATCGTCGTGTCGAAGCGGACATTCGGCACGCGGTAAAGGCCCGCGACCGTGGAGAGCATCACGTACGGCGTCGTCGAGCCCCACGACGTGTACGCGCCGTTGTCGATCGTCACGTGCGCGTCGCGCGCGAGCAGCCGCCCGTCACGGTCGGCGGCCGTCCGCAACCGGATCGCGCACGGCTCGCGCGTCGGGCACGCGACAAACTCCTCCACGCGATCGAACTCGATCTTCACCGGCCGACCGGCGCGCCGCGCGAGCAGCGCGGCGATCACGTCGATCGGGTAGAGGTCGAGGCCGCGGCCGAAGTTGCCGCCGACCGGCGGCTGGAGCACGCGCACGCGGTCGCCGCTGATGCCCACCGCCTCGGCGAGATCGCGCTGATACAGGAACGGCACCTGCGTGGTCGTCCACATCGTCAGGTCGCCCCCGACGTCCCACTCGGCGAGCGCGACCATCGTGCCCAGGCACGCGGGCGTGACGAAGTTGAGCCGGTACGTGTCCTCGACGACCACCGCCGCCTCCGCGAACGCGCGGTCGACGTCGCCGTGGAGGAACTGGTAGCGGAGGGGATGCTGGTTCGTCGCCAGCTCCTCGTGGACCAGCGGGGCGCCGGGCTCGAGCGCCCGGAGTGGATCGAAGACGGCCGGCAGCTCGGCGTACTCGACGTCGATCAGCGCGAGCGCCTCCTCGGCGATCTCCGGCGCCTCGGCGGCGACGGCCGCGACCTCGTCGCGAATGCAGCGGACCTTGCCGCGCTTGAGCGCCACCTGGTCCCTGGCGAAGCCGAACGGCCGCGGCTCGACGTCGTTCCCGGTCAAGACGGCGAGGATGCCGGGCAGGCGCGCTGCGCGCGAAGCGTCGATCCGCACGAGGCGCGCGTGCGGAAAGCGGGCGCGGAGGATCTTCCCGTGGGCCAGCCGAGGCAGGGCGAGGTCGTGGAGGTAGCGCGTCCGGCCGGTGACCTTCTCGGCGCCGTCCAGCTTCCGCACCGTCTTGCCGATGACGTCGAATTGCTCGGCCATGATCAGAACGCCACCGGCTCCTTGTGCTCGCCGAAGACGTCCTTCATCGCCCGGGCGATCTCACCGATCGTGGCGTACGCCTTCACCGCCTCCATGATCGGCTCCATGAGGTTGCCCGTGCCCCGCGCCTCCTCCGCGAGCCGTCGGAGCGCGGCAGCCACCGCGCCCCCGTCCCGCACGTGCCGGATCCGCCCGAGCTTCGCGATCTGCGCCTCGGCCGCCGTCGGGTCGAACGCGTACAGCTCCACCTCGCGGTCGGCCTCCGCCGGCCGCTCGCCGACGTGGCAGTTCACCGCGACCTTCGGGATCTCGCCGGACGCGAGCTTCTGCTCGAAGACGTACGCCTGTCGCGCGACCTCCGCCTGGATCGCGCCGGTCCGGACCGCGTCGACGATCCCACCCATCCGCTCCACCCGGGCCAGCTCATCGAGGATCTGCGCCTCCATCGCGTTCGTGACGGCCTCGACGTAGTACGAGCCCGCGAGCGGGTCGACGGTGTCCGCCGCGCCGGATTCCTCCGCGCAGATCTGCATCGTGCGCAGCGCGAGGAGCTGGGCCCTGGCGGACGGGATCGTGTAGGCC
>JACQWC010000052.1 GCA_016209635.1 Candidatus Rokuibacteriota bacterium
GCGAGCGCGCGCTGCGCCTCGAAGATCCCCTCGTCCGTGACCTGCACGCCGAGGCCGCCCGACTCGCGGAGGGCGCGCAGGCCCTGGAAGGTCCCGTAGCGCGACGCGATCGAGAAGGCGACTGAGCCCTCGCCCCGCACGGGCGCCGGCGTCTCCAGCTCGCGCTCGAGCGCCGCCGCGAGCGGCCCGTACGGCTCGGCCGCGACCATCCGCGGGACGCGGTCGATCAGCCCGAGCGCCGCGAGCTCGGCCATGCCCTTGTACACACCGAAGAGACCGTCGCTGTACGCGCTCGGCACGACGACGAGGTCGGGCGCCCGCCAGCCGAGGTCCTCGGCGATCTCGCACGCGAGGGTCTTGTAGCCCTCGATCCCGTACGGGTTCGAGCCGACGGGCGGGGCCTGGAAGCCGCCCGTCGGGTACCAGCCGAGGCGCTCGACCCCCTGGCGCATGAGATCCCAGCGCGCCTCCGGCGTCGAGCAGGCAACGACGGCCGCGCCGTAGGCTTGCATCAGCGTCTTCATCGTGGCGGGCACCGAAGCGAGCGTGAAGATCACGCACGGGAGCCCCGCACGGGCCGCGTAGGCGGCGGTGGAGGCGCCGTGGTTGCCGGTGGAGGCGATCGTCACCACGCGCGCGTCCGTCTCGACGGCATGGGTCACGGCGACCGAGCAGAGCCGATCCTTGTACGACCAGGTCGGGTTCTGGCTCTCGTCCTTCGCGTAGAGTCGCGGGAGGCCGAGCCGGCGGCCGAGACGCTCGAGGTGGATCAGCGGCGTCGCGCCCTCGCCGAGCGTGACGGGGTCCTCGCCCGCGACCGGCAGGAGCGCACGGAACCGCCAGAGCCCGCGCGGCGTCGCCGGGAACCGCTCGGTCCTGAGCCGGGCGAGCGGGCCGAGGTCGACCTTGACCGTCAGGTTGACCGGAACCTTTTGCTCGTGACAGCGCGGGCAGCCGGTGAACAGGCGCGCGCCCTCGAACAGCGCGTCGCAGCGGGGGCACTGGAGCCGGACCACGTTCTAGCCGATCACCTCGTCCGTGCGCCGGACCTCGGCCAGGAACCCGTTGAGGCTGCCGAGATGGGTGCGGTGGACCTCTCCGTGGGGGATCAGCCCGCCGTCGGGCGCCCGGACGTCCATCGCCGCGGTCGCGTCCGAGAGCACGGTGACCTTGAAGCCGCGATGCGCCGCCTCGCGGGTCGTCGTGTCCACGCACATCTGGGTCATGAAGCCCGACACGACGAGGCGCTCGACGCCGCGCGCGCGGAGGGCCTCCTCGAGCCCGGTGCCGGTGAACGAGCCCGGGAGGTGCTTGGTGATGATCGGCTCGCCGGGGAGGGGCGCTGCGTCGGGGTGGATCGCGAGTGCGGGGCTCCCGGGCGCGAACGTCGTCGCGTTCGGCCGGCGGCTCTCGTGGACGATGTGGAAGATGTGGTGCTTCCGCGCGCGCGCCCTCTCGAGGACCTTGGCGTTCCGTCCGACCGCCGCGGGGCCGCCGGCCAGGACCATCTTTCCGATCGGGGCGAAGTACTCCTGCTGGGCGTCGATGACGACCAGCGCGGTCTTCTCCATGCGAGCCTCCGTCGCCGCCTCTGCCGGCGCGTCCGTCACGGGAGGTTCAGGATCTCCCGCGCGATGACCAGGCGCTGGATCTCGGAGGTCCCCTCACCGATCTCCGTCAGCTTGGCGTCCCGGAAGATGCGCTCCACCGGGAACTCGGTGACGTACCCGGCGCCCCCGTGGATCTGCACCGCCTTGGTCGCCGCCTTCATCGCGACCTCCGAGGCGAAGACCTTCGCCATCGCCGCGGCGTGCATCGCGGGCCGCCCGCTGTCTTTCAAACAGGCGGCCCGGAGAGTCAGGAGCCGCGCGGCTTCGATCTCGGTCGCGAGGTCGGCGATCATGCCCTGGAGCCCGTTGAACTCGGCGAGCGTCCGGCCGAACGCCGTGCGCTGCTTCATGTACTCGACCGACCGGTCGAGCGCCGCCTGGGCGATGCCGACCGCCATCGCGGCCATCGCGATCCGTCCGCCCTCGAGCACCTGCATGGCGTCGACGAACCCCTGGCCACGCCCACCCAGCAGGTTCGCGCCAGGGACCCGGGCGTCCTCGAAGATCAGCTCGGCCGTGTCGGAGGCGTGGAGGCCGAGCTTCCTGTAGGGCGTTCCCGCGCTGAAGCCCGGCATCCCCTTCTCGACGATGAACGCCGAGATCCCCCTCGATCTCTTCTCGGGATCGGTGCGGGCCATCACCACGGCCGTCCCCGCGACGCTCGCGTTCGTGATGAACGCCTTCGAGCCGTTGAGCACCCACGCGTCGCCCCGCTCCTCCGCCCGGGTGCGGAGGGCGGCCGCGTCGGAGCCTGATCCCGGCTCGGTCAGTCCCCAGGCGCCGAGCACAGCGCCGCTCGCGAGCGGCGGCAGGTACCGGAGCTTCTGCGCGCGCGAGGCGGCCAGGGCGATGTGGCCCGTGCAGAGCGAGTTGTGGGCCCACATGGTGATCCCAACCGACGCGTCGCCGCGGTTCAGCTCCTCGACGATCAGGGCGTACGAGACGTGATCGAGGCCCGCGCCGCCGTAGTCGGGGTCCACGAGCGCGCCCATGAACCCGAGCGGGCCCAGCTTCTTCACGATCTCGTGCGGGAATTCGTGGCGCTCGTCGTAGGGCGCGATCCGGTCGCCGAGCTCCGCCTCCGCGAACTCGCGCGCGACGGCGCGGATCCGCCGCTGGTCCTCGGTCAGCTCGAAGTCCATGACCTACGCCGGGCGCCGGCGGCTCGCACCACCGCCCTTCGCCTTCAGGTGCTTGAAGACCTCGATCTGGCGCAGCCGCTTCTCGGCCTCGGTTCGTGTGTCGTAGGCGCCGAAGCTCCGTCCCGTCTTCTCCGACAGCACCACGTACTTTCCGCCCCGCTTCCTGATCATGGCCCTCTCACTTCGCCCGGCTCGATTCGCTCATCGGAGCGCGCTCTTGACGACCTTGCCGTTCGGGTTCCGCGGCAGCGTCTCGAGGACCGCCACCTCGCGGGGCACCTTGAACTTCGCGAGCCGCGCCGCCACCCACTCGCGGATCTCGTCGGCTTCGATCGACCGCCCGGGGCGCGGCACGACGCACGCCTTCACCGCCTCGCCGTAGGTCGGATCCGCGACGCCGACGACCGCAGCCTCGAGCACCGCCGGGTGGTCGCAGAGCACCTCCTCGACCTCGACGCAGTAGATCTTCTCGCCGCCCCGATTGATCATGTCCTTGAGGCGGTCCATGATCGTCACGTACCCCTCGCGGTCGATCCTCGCCAGGTCCCCCGTCCGCAGCCAGCCGTCGCCCATGGCCGCCGCCGTCGCCTCGGGGTTCGCCCAATAGCCGGACACGACCATCGGCCCCCGGATCCGGAGCTCGCCGACGTCGTCCGGCGCGCACGGGGCCCCGGTCTCGGGGCGCACGGTGCACACCTCGGCGGTCGGGACCGGCCAGCCGACCGTCGCCGACTTTCGGAGCGCGTCGCCGGCCGGCAGGATCGTCGCCGGCGACGAGGTTTCGGTGAGCCCGTAGGCGTTGTGGAGCCGGGCCCCGGGGAGCCATTGGCCGAGCGCGCGGATCGTCCCCTGGGGGATCGGCGCGCCGCCGTAGGCGACGACCCGCAGCGTCCGCCCGCGCTCCCGGTAGCCGGCCTCGTTCATCAGCATGACGTAGACGGTCGGCGCCGCCACCATGTGCGTGATCCGCTCGTCGTCGAGGAGGCGCAGCGCCTCGGGAGCGCTGAAGGTCCGCATCACCACCGTGGTGCCGCCCAGGTAGGCCATGGTGAGGAGCTGCGCGATGAGTCCGGTCACGTGGAAGAGCGGCACGGCGACGAGCGTCCGCTCGTCGTCCCGGAGCCCGAAGCAGCGCGCGTACGTGATCGCCGAGCTGACGATCCCGACGTGCGTCCCCTCGGCGCCCTTGGGGCGCCCCGTCGTGCCCGAGGTGTACATGATGAACGCGACGTCGTCTTCCTCCGGCCGCGCGGGCGGCGGCGCCTCCGGTCCGTCGGCCAGCCGCTCGAACGGCTCGGCGCCCCGGGGCGCCTCGCCCGTCACGTAGTACGCCTCGCAGGAGGTGGTCCCGCGGATCGGCTCGATCTCCCGCCACCACTCGGCGTTCATGAGCAGGACCCGCGCGCCCGAGTTCTGCAGCATGAACTCGAGCTCGCGGCTCTTGAGCTTCGTGTTGAGCGTGACGGCGATCGCGCCGAGCTGGGCGCAGGCGAACACGCCCGCGCAGAACTCCACGCCGTTCACGAGCAGCAGCGCGACGCGGTCGCCGGGCTTGATCCCGTGGCGCGCATGGAGGGCGGTCGCCAGCCGCCGGACCTCCGCCCGGAACTCGCGCCACGTGAGGCGGCGCTCGCCGGCCACGACGGCGTCACGGTCGGGGACTCGCGCCGCGGCCCGCTCGAGGAGGTCGACGAGGGTCCGGGGGCGGTCTGCCGGGTAGCAGCGGACGCGACGACCGAAGTGGAGTTCCTCGACGAGATCGCGGGTCAGCTCGGCCGGCCAGAGGTCGACGCCGCGAGCGTGCATCGGGTCACACCGCGGCGCGGACGTGCTCGCGGACGAACCGCACGATGTCCTGCGTGGAGGTCCCCGGCCCGAACAGCTCCTTCACCCCGATCCCCTTGAGGGCGGCGATGTCCTCGGGCGGGATGATGCCGCCGCCGAAGACGACCACGTCCTCCGCCCCCTTCTCGCGCAGCAGCTCCAGCACGCGCCCGAACAGGTGGTTGTGGGCGCCGGAGAGGACGCTGAGCCCGATGGCGTCGGCGTCCTCCTGGATCGCCGTCGCGACGATCTGCTCGGGCGTCTGGTGGAGGCCGGTGTAGATCACCTCGAACC
>JACQWC010000014.1 GCA_016209635.1 Candidatus Rokuibacteriota bacterium
GCCAGTGCCGACGCCGCCCGCGCCGCCTACGCGGCCTTCGAGCGCACGTGGGCCAAGCGCTGCCCGGGCGTGGTGACGAGCCTCCGGGAAGGCGGCGCGGAGCGCCTCACCTTCTTCACCTTCCCCAAGACGCAGTGGAAGACGCTGCGCACGACGAACGTGATCGAGCGGCTCCATGGAGAATTCCGCCGCCGCGTGAAGACGCAGGGCTCGCTGCCGAGCGAAGACGCGGCGCTGATCCTGCTCTTCAGCCTCGTGGTGAGCGGGCAGATCACGCTGCGTCGGATCGATGGCTGGCGGAAAATCACCGCGGTGCTGAGCCAGCGCACGTCGGTGGCGGCATGACGCATCGCGCGCTGCCCCGTAGAGGCCTCGATTGTTGCCGAGGCCATATCTCCGTATCCCCCGAATCAGCCGCGACACGGCGCGATCAGACTCGTGCTACCGTGAGACGTCGAACAGGATCCCGGAAGAGCGTCTCTCGATTTTCCACATCACGCGGGACACCACCTCTCCACCTCGATGAACAGCATTTAAAGCACTTATCCGGGATGTCCGGATGCTCGACCGCGACCAGACGCCGGCTACCGCACGATGCCTGTGACTGGCACCCGGATCGACGGCCGGGTGGGATCGTTGCTAGTGATCACGAGCGCTCCTCGCGTCGTGCCCCTCGCGGTCGGCGCGAACTCCACGGTCACCGTCTTCGTCGCGCCCGGCCCGAGGGAAAACGCCCCCGCCCCGGTCGTCACGCTGAACAGCCCACCGAGCGTGCCCACACTCCCGGTCAGGGTCCCCTGACCCAGGTTCTGGAGCGTGAGCGTCTGGGTGGCGGACCCGCCCACGGGCGTGAGGAAGAACGTGAGCCGGCTTGGCAGCGCCACGAGCTTGCCCGCCGTGACCGTCGACACGGCGACGGCCGTGTTGTTGGCGCTATCCGGGTCGGTCTCTGTCGCCGCGACGCTGGCGGTGGCGGTGAACGCTCCGACCACCGTCGGCGTCACGACGATGGTCACGGTGGCGCTCGCCCCGCTCGCGAGCGTGAGGAGGCTGCACGAGACGGTCGTCGTCCCGCCGCAGCTCCCCTGGGTCGCCGTCACCGAGCCGACGGTGACGTTCGAGAATGGGAGGATATGGGTGAGGCTCACGCCGTTGGCCGGGCCCGGTCCGTTGTTGGTCACCGTGAGCGTGTACGTGACCGGGCTCCCGGGGGCCCCGGGGTCGGGGGAAACGGTGGCGGCGAGGGCGAGGTCGGCGGGAGCCGCGAAGCCCCTGACGACGATCACCCGGTTGCCTCCGCCGTAGGTCGAGAACAGGAAGTCTCCCGTCGAGGGGTCGATCGCCGCCCCCTCGGCTCCGGTCAACCCGGTCATGAACGAGGCGCGCGTGGCGAGCTCGGGGTCGCCGTTGGCGTCGAGCTGATAGGTCGCGACCTGACCGACCGAAAACTCGGAGACCAGCACGCTATCGTATGCGGCGAAGAGGGCGGAGCCCGGCGGCACGTAGACGATGCCCTCGGGCCCTCCCGTGATCGTCGTCTCGAGGGTGGCGCCGGTGACGTCGAAGGTCCCGGTCCCGTCGGGCGCCAGCGACACCGTGTACCAGTTCCCGCCCGACCAGGACACGAGCTTGAGCTGGCCTTCGCCCGGGAACCCCGGCGGCACGAAGTTGAGGCCTCCCGGCGACGACCCCGTGACGCCGAAGGGGCCCAGACTGATCACCTTGTCGGTGACCGTGCTGCCCGGTTTGACCTGCCCGAGCTCGTTCACTGGGTAGCGCGCGAGGAAGAGGACGCCGTCGGGACCGTACGCGACGCCGCCGTCGTTGTAGGCAGCCTGCGCGAAGAGAGTCGCGCTCCCGGAGAACCCCGTGATGTGACCATTGGTGTCGCGGACGACGCCGATCGCGTAGAGCGCCCCGGCGGCGCTGTTGGCCGCCCCGCCGATCAGGAGGGTATTCGGGTCCCCGGCGAGGAAGGTCAGCCCGCCATAATTGGTCGGCACCCCGGGAACGGCGCCGAGATCGACGAAGGTGTAGGTCGCGTCGAACGGCGGCTGGATTGTCTGGGCGACGGCGGGGAGCGAGGCGAGGAGGCTCCCCAGGACGAGGAGACCGGCGCTGCACAGCGCCTCGCGCCGGGGATACCCCATGACGTTCGTTCTCGCCCCCACCAGCCACTCCTCGGCCTGAGCCTGCGGGAAGTGTCGCGCGCCGACGTCTGAACCGGGATTTCCGAAATTGACCATCTTCTCGTCCCTCTCGTGCTGCTGAACAGACCACGTGACGACCCACCAACCGGTTCTGCCCGTTCGCAACACGTCGTACTGCTCGGCCTCGCAGCGCCAGCCCCGCGGAACCCGCGCGTTCCGACGGGTTGCGTCCCAGTTTTTTCTGCCGCCGTCACTCCCCCTGCGCGCCGCGCCCGCTGGATGTCAAGGTTCGCACGTTTTTTGTTCGCGCGTGATTGAAATCGGGGCAACTGTTGCGCGTCCCTGTCTTTTCTTCCCCGACACTCGAGTTCACGCGTCCTCGTCCCTGTTCCCGAGATCCCGGAGTGCGGCCAGCGCCAAGATCGCCATCAGCGGGGTGCAGACGACCGCGATGAACGCCCAGAAGAAGGGGTTGCGGCCCTTTTCGTGGGCGGTGAACGGCACGAGGAGGACCGCGAGGATCAGGTAGAAAGTGATCACCAGGAGGAGCAGGATGACGTCAGTCAATGGACTCCCTCCCCGCGGCGCCGCTCAGCCGCGCCCAGAAGCGCTTGCCGCAGTCGAGGCACGCGTAGGGGCGCCGCTGCACCACCCGCAGGACCAAGCGCTCGAAGAAGCTTCGCCGGGTCGAGCGCCGGACTGAGATCCCGCCGCAGTATGGGCACCGGTGGGTCCGTTGCGGCTCGGCGTCCATTTCCGTCGCCGTCACCGCCGGAGCGCCCGCCGGCGCACAGCTTCCCGCAGAAGCTCCACCGTCGGGCAGGTACCTCGCGCCCGAGGAACAGCAGAAGCTCCTCAGCGGCGCGCCGGCCACGCTGTGGCCCTACATCGTCGCCGCGCTTCAGACCGGCGCGCGGCGGGGCGAGCTGCTCGCGTTGCGGTGGGCCGACGTGGACATGAAGGCAGAAACGGTCACCTTCCCCAAGACCAATAACGGCGACAGCCGCACGGTGCCGATGACCGACACGCTGCGGGCGCTCCTCGTAAGCCTCCCGCGCCCGCTCGACCGCGAGGCGCGGGTGCTCCCCGAGTGGGAGCCGCCGGCCCTCACGGTCGCCTTCGGTCGGCTCGTGCGCGACCTCGGCCTACCCGACCTCCGCTTCCACGACCTTCGGCACGATGCCGCGAGCACGTTGACGATGGCGGGCGTCCCCCAGCGGACGATCATGGCGATCCTCGGCCACCGCGACCCGCGCATGACGCTTCGGTATCAGCACCTCTCGCCGGAGCACCTCCGCGACGCCGCGCGCGCCCTCGACCGACGCGCCGCGACGCCTGAGACGGCGGCGGCCGAGCGCCAGGGCGGGGCGTAGTCCGTGGGCTCCAGTGGCACTATTACGGCACTGGCGAGGGTGAGCGAGATCGGCTGGTGCGTCGTAACTGCGCGTCGTGGAAATGGTGGCCCCAACGGGATTCGAACCCGTGTTTCAGCCTTGAGAGGGCCGTGTCCTGGGCCTCTAGACGATGGGGCCGCCTGGTGGCGGCGGCGAGGAGGTTGGCTGGGGGAGGAGGATTCGAACCCCCGCTACGTGGTCCAGAGCCACGCGTCCTACCACTAGACGATCCCCCATCCACGCTCGCGAACGCTCACCGATTACAACACACGGTCGGACCCGAGTCAACGAAGGCGGGGCCGACGCGGGGCGCGTCAGCGAATGGCGGTCTTCAGCGCGCGGCTCGGGCGGAAGCGGGGCACCTTCGCGGGCGGGATCTTGATCTCCTTGCCCGTCCGGGGGTCGCGGCCGTTCCGCGCCGCCCGCCGGGTGACCATGAAGGTGCCGAACCCGCTGATCGTCACGCGCCGGCCGCGGCGGAGGGACTCGAAGATGGACACGATGAAGGTGTTCATGCCCCGCTCGGAGGCCGTCTTGGAGCCCCCGGCGGTCTTGGCCATGATGGCGACGAGGTCGGCCTTGGTCACCCTTCTTCTCTAAGCGCCCGAGCCCGATGCTGTCAATGAGGTCGCGACGCGGCGCACCACGTCGAGGAACAGCGCGGGCTGGAACGGCTTCTCGATGACGGGCACGTTCACTTCTCGGAGGAACCGCCACGCTTCTGGGTTCGCGGTGTCGCCGGTGATGAAGATGAAGCGCCGGGCGAGCGCCGGGTCCTCGGCGGCGGCGACGCGGTAGAAATCCTCGCCGCCCCCCTCGGGCATGCGCATGTCGGAGACGATGACGTCGTACCGCCGGCGGCGCACGCGCGCGAGCCCGGCCTTCCCGCCGGAGGCGACGTCGACGCGCCACCCCGTCTGGCCGAGCAGGGTCACGACGAGGTCCAGCACGCCGGGCTCGTCCTCGACGACGAGGGCGAGCCGCCCGTCGACGGTGAGCGCCTCGAAGGGCGGCGTCGGCTCGGGACGGCGCTCCTCGACGACGCCGAGCGCCAGCTCCACGGTGAACACCGTGGAGCCGGGCACGCTCTCCACGCTGAGCCGGCCCCCGTGCTCCTGGACGATGCCGTAGGAGACCGAGAGGCCGAGCCCCGTCCCCGCGCCGACCTCCTTGGTCGTGAAGAAGGGCTCGAAGACCCGCGGGAGCACGTCGGGCGCGATCCCCGGGCCGTCGTCGATCACCTGCGCCCGCACGACCTTGTCCCCGGCGTCGAGCCGGGTGCGGAGCACGATCCGCCCCCGGCGCTGCGCCTCGAGGATCGCCTGCTCGGCGTTCAGCAGGAGGTTGAGGAAGACCTGCTGGAGCTGCTGCGCGTCGCCGGCGATCGTCGGCAGCTCCGGCGCCAGGTCCTGCTCGACGGTGATGCCCGACAGCCGGAGCTGGCTCAGCCGGAGCGCCAGGGCCTGCTCGATCACCTCGTTGATCTCCACGGGCGTGCGCTCCACCGGCCGCTGCCGCGCGAAGAAGAGCAGGTTGCGGACGATCTTCGCCATCCGATCGGCCTGCGACACCATGAGCTCCACCGGCCGTTGCATGGCCGGCGGGATCTCGCGCGCCAGCAGGAGCTGGCCGTAGCCGATGATGACGCTGAGCGGATTGTTCAGCTCGTGCGCGACGCCCGAGACGAGCTGGCCGAGCGCCGACATCTTCGCCGCCTGCACGAGCTGCGCCTGCGTCTGGCGCAAGCGCTCGACGCTGTCGCGAGCGGCGGCGTAGAGGCGCGCGTTCTCGAGCGCGAGGGCCGACTGGTCCGCGAACGCCTGGAGCAGCGCGACCTCGTGGCGGGTGAAGTCCCGCGCGGTCGCGAGCGCGATCGCGAGGGCGCCGACCACCTCCCCCTTGACGATCAGCGGGACGGCGAGTACGGCGCGGTTCCCCGACCGGGCGACGAGCTCCCGCAGCTCGGGGGGAAAGGAGACTTCCGGATCCTCGAGGACGTCCCGGCTCCACACGGGGCGCCGCTCCTCGACGGCCCGGGCCACAACGCCGGCGCCCCGGGGGAGCACGTGGTTCTGGGGCAGGTGCTCGCGCGCCGGCCCCCCGAGTGCGACCGAGACGATCGCGCCGTCATCCTCGCGCAGCCGGTAGAGCGCGGACGCGTGAGCGTCGAACAGCTCGCGCAGCACGTCGACCAGCCGCTCGGCGACCTCGTCGAGGTCGAGGCTCGCCGCCAGCCGGCGGGCGGCCTCGGCCAGCGCCGCGGCCTCGCGCCGCTCCCGCTCGCTCCGGGCGTAGAGGCGCGCGTTCTCCACCGCCAGGATGACTTGATCGGCGAAGGCCTGCAGGGTCTGCAGCTCGTCGGCCGAGAACTCGCGGCCGGGCTCGGCACCCAGCGCGATCGCGCCGATGACGCGCTCGCGCGTCACGAGCGGGATGCCGAGGGCGACGCGATAGCCGGACGCCCGGATGCGCTCGCGCATGGCGGGCGTCAGGCGCACCGCCGGGTCCTCCAGCACGTCGCGGCTGATGACGACCCGCCGCTCGGCCACCGCGCGGCCGCTCACCCCCTCCCCCCGCCCGAGCACGAGCCCGCGTACGGCCCCGGCGTCGACGCCGAACGAGGTGACCACGTGCAGCGTGCCGTCGGCGGGCTCGTAGCGATAGACGGCGGAGCCCCGTACCCCGAACAGCTCCACGATGCCACGCGCGACCATCTCGGTGATGCGTTCGACATCGAGCGTCGCCGTCAGCTCGCGGCCGAGCCGGGCGAGCGCCTCGGCGATGTCGCGCCGCCGCCGCGCCTCGCGGTAGAGCCGCGCGTTCTGGATGGCCACGCCCGCCTGCGCGCTGAAGATGTCGATCACGTCGCGGGCGGCGGGCGGGGACTCGATCGGCTGGGAGTGGATGAGGACCAGGACTGCCAGGAGCTCGTCGCCAGCCAGGACCGGATAGCCCGCGAACGAGCGGAGGCTCCAGCGATCCCACCACGCGCGATGGAGGATCCGGTCGTCGCTGGAGACTTCGTCGACGACGAGCGGCGCGCGCTCGCGCGCGATCCAGCCGATCATCCCCTCGTCGTAGCTCACGACCGGCTGCGGGAAGTCGGCGGCGATCTCCGACGCCGAGCCTGCGGTGAGCGCGAGCGTCCGGCGCTCGGCGTCCGCGAGCCAGAACAGCGCGAGCCGGGCCCCCGTGAGGTGCGCGGCGGACTCCGCGATCGCCCGCAGCAGCTCGTCCAGCTCCAGCGCGCTCGAGATCCGCCGGTTCACGGCCGCGACGGCGCGGACCTGCTCGGCCCGGGTGCGCTCCGCCTCGTAGAGGGACGCGTTGTGGATCGCCACCCCCGCGTGGGCCGCGAGCAGCCGGAGCGCCTCCTGCTCCTCCTGGTCGGGCACGCGATCCGGCAGGATGTAGTGGAGCACACCGACGAAGGTGTCGTGGATCACGATCGGCACGCCGTAGAAGGTGGCGGTCGGCCGCGCCTCCCACCAGGAGCGGACGAGGGTGCGCGGGTGCGCGATCGGATCCGGGATGAGGACCGGCGCGCCCTGCTCGACGACGAGGCCGGGCAGGCCGGCGTGCGCCGGCCGCTCGAGCGGAAGCCCCTCCCATCCCGCGCCGGAGACCGCGGCGGCGCGCAGCACGCGCCGCTCGGCGTCGAGGAAGTCCACGGCCGCCATCGCGCCGGGAGCCATCGCCGCCGCGGCGTTCGCGATCCGCCGCATCACCTCCGTCGTGTCCAGCGATGCGGTGATGGACTGGCTCACCGTCGCCAGGTCCCGGAGCCGCGCGGCGCGCCCGACCGCCTCCGCGTAGAGGCGGGCGTTGTCGATGGCTAGCGCCGCCTGATCGGCCAGGAGCTTGAGCGCCGCGATCTCCGCCTCGGCGAACGTGCGCTCGGTCCAGTAGTGGACGACGAGCGCTCCGTGGACACGTCCCTTCGAGACGAGCGGCGCGGCGGCGACGGCCTTGTACCCCTCGCGCTCGATCTGACGGCGCCGCTCGGGGAGGAGCCGGGTCAGCGAGTCGGTGAGGATGTTCGGCGTCGTGACGGCCCGCGACTCGAGGATCGCGCGGCTGGTCGGGCCGCCGCCGACCGGAATCGACCCGGCCGCCGCGTACTCGGCACTGAGGCGGCCGGAGGCGCGCATCACCGTGAACGCCGGCGCCTGACCGTCCCACGAGACGACGAGCGCAGCCTCCGCGCCCAGGACCTCGCGCGCCTTGCCGACGATCGTGTCCAGGACCTCGTTCAGATCGAGGGAGGACGTGAGGGAGTGCCCGATCGCCTCCTGGGCCCCGACGAACACGTCCCGGCGCCGCATGGCGCCACGAGTATACGCCGAAAGGACGCCCACCGGCCGTGTGCCATAATGAGCGGCGGCCAAGCTCCCCGAAAGGAGTCGCCATGCGAGCTCCGTTCGACGCATCCACGATCGTCCTGGCGGCCTTCGCCGCGTGCTTCGCCGTCATCGCGTACCTCAAAGATCCGTCGCTGCCCGCGATCGGCGCGCGCAACGGCCTCTCGATGCTGTGGTTCCTCCTGCCGCGCCTCGTGCCCGCGCTCATCCTCGCGGGCCTGTTCCAGGTCGTCGTGCCGCAGGAATTCGTCTCGCGCCACTTCGGGCGCGAGGGCGGCCTCCGGGCGATCGCGATGGCCACCGTCGCAGGCATCCTCACGCCGGGCGGCCCGATGGTCAGCGTGCCGCTCCTCGTCGCCATCGCGAACTCGGGCGCCGCGATGCCCTCGCTGGTCGCGTACATGACCTCCTGGTCGCTCTTCGGCATGCAGCGCATCATCGCGTGGGAGGCGCCGCTCATGGGCTGGCACTTCGTCCTCGTGCGCGCGCTCCCGAGCCTCGCCTTTCCCCTCATCGCCGGGTGGCTCGTCGCCGTCTTCTACCAGGAGTGACCGCATGGCCTTCAGCGACCTGCGCGAGTTCGTCGCGCACATCGAGAAGCGCAAGCGGCTGCGCCGAGTGTCGGTCCCCGTCTCGCGTGACCTCGAGATCGCCGAGATCACCGACCGCGTCTCGAAGGGGCCCGTCGAGGGGAACGTGGCGCTCCTGTTCGAGCGCGTGGAGGGCTCGGAGATGCCGGTGCTCATCAACGCGTTCGGGTCGGCGGAGCGGGTGGCGTGGGCGCTCGGGGTCGACCACCTGGACGAGCTAGGCCCGCGGGTGGCGAAGCTCCTCGACCTCACGGTGCCGGGGACCTTCGCCGAGCGCCTGCGGAAGCTCGGCACGGTGATCGACGTCGCGCGGGCGGCGCCCCGCCGCGTCGTGGATGCGCCGTGCCAGGAGGTTGTCGAGACGGCGCGGCCGTCGCTCGCCGGCCTGCCGATCTTGACGTGCTGGCCGGGCGACGCCGGCCCCTACATCACGCTCCCCGCGGTCTTCACCCGCGACCCGCGAACGGGCGGCCGCAACGTGGGCATGTACCGGCTCCAGGTCTTCGACGACCGCACCCTCGGGATGCACTGGCAGACGCACAAGGGCGGGGCCGAGCACCACCGGCTCGCGACGGAAGGGCTGAGCCGAGCGGCGGTCGAGGTGCCGCAGGCGGAAGCGCCGCGTGGTCAGCCCGAGTCGGTCCCGTCGGATACCATGCCGGTGGCGATCGCGCTCGGTGGCGACCCGGCCATGATCTACGCGGCCTCGGCGCCGCTGCCGCCCGGCGTCGACGAGGTCGTCTTCGCTGGCTGGCTCCGCGGGAGCGGCGTCGAGCTGGTCCGCTGCCGGACGATCGACCTCGAGGTGCCCGCGCGGGCCGAGATCGTCCTCGAGGGCTACGTCGATCCGCGCGAACGGCGCCTCGAGGGGCCGTTCGGCGATCACACGGGCTACTACTCGCTGGCCCGCGAGTATCCCGTGTTCCACCTCACGGCGGTGACGCGACGGGCGCGTCCCATCTACCCGACCATCATCGTGGGGCGCCCACCCCAGGAGGACTACTGGCTCGGCAAGGCGACCGAGCGCCTCTTCCTGCCCATCATCCGACTCATGCTGCCGGAGGTCGTCGACATCAACATGCCGGCCGAGGGCGTCTTCCACAACCTCGTCATCGTCGCGATCAGGAAGCGGTACCCGGGGCAGGCGCGGAAGGTCATGAGCGCCCTCTGGGGAATGGGCCTCATGATGCTGGCGAAGACCATCGTCGTGGTGAGCGAGCACGTGAACGTCCACGACCTCTCCGAGGTCGCCTGGCGCGCGACGGGCAACATCGACCCCCGGCGCGATCTCATGATCC